>JADGQI010000126.1 GCA_017881905.1 Chloroflexota bacterium | reverse complement strand
CTCAGCCCGGCCGGGCTCGAGGACGACCTGACCCGGACGGTCGACTATGGCGAGGTGTTCGAGAGCTGCCGGGCGATCGTCGAGTCGACCAGCTTCCGGCTCATCGAGGCGCTGGCCGAGGCGGTCGCCCACGAGCTCCTGGCCGACTTCCCGATCGACGAAGTGATCGTCCGGATCCGCAAGCCGAACGCTCCGATCGAGGGGACGTTCGCCTACGCCGGCGTGGAGATCGCCCGCCGGCGCTGACCGCGCGGATGCTCGGCGTTCGCGGTTCCGGCAACGGTCGTCAACCGAAGTCGGTCGCGTCCAGCCCGCGCTCGATCATCGCCAGGGCGGCCGGCTCGAGCCCGGTGAACACGAGGTTGCCGGCCTCATCGGCGACGACGTCCAGCGCGAGGCCGCGCCGGGCCCCCGACCGCCGGATCCAGTCGGCCAGGTCCGGGCTCGTATAGATCATCGCCATTCGCCCGAAGTCCTTGCGGACCGCGCTGCGCAGGTAGTGCAGCCTCACGCTGTCGCGATCGCGGTAGAGGATCAGGTCCATCGGCCGGATCATCCCACGGTCCGCGAGGGATCGAGGACGGGGACGGCCGGACCCCGGCGTCGGGGGAACGCCGGGGTCCGAAGAAAGTCGCGGGGAGCGGCCGAGGAGCTAGGGCGTCAGGTCGGCGGGACGTGTCCCGAGGGTGACCTGGACCTCCAGCTTCTGGCCATTCCGCAGGAGCCCGACGGTGACCGTCCGGCCCGGCGCGAACTGGGTCAGTACCGAGTCGAGCGGATGCTCGGTGTCGATCGCCTGACCTTCGATGGAGACGATGATGTCGCCTGCCTTGATCCCGGCCTTGTCCGCCGGTTGCCCCGGGACCACGGCGTCGCCGGCCTGGCCGGACGCGTCCTGGGTGACGTCGATGTAGGCGCCATCGGTCACCGACAGGTGGAGCTCGCCGGCACGCTGGACGTCGAGCATCTCGTAGCGGATGCCCAGGTACGGTCGAGCCAGCTTCTGTCCCGCCACGGCCTGCTCCATGATCGGCTTGGCGATGTTGATCGGGATCGCGAAGCCGATGCCGTTGGCGTTCGCGGCGATCGCGGTGTTGATCCCGATGACGTTGCCGCCGGCGTCCAGCAGCGGACCGCCGCTGTTCCCGGGATTGATCGCGGTGTCGGTCTGGAGGAGGTTGTTGATCGTATCGGTGTCGGTCTCGATCGTCCTGCCCGTCGCGGACAGGATCCCGCTGGTGACCGTGTTCGAGTAGGTCCCGAGCGGGCTGCCGATGGCGATCGTCGTCTCACCCACCTTGAGGGCGGAGGAGTCGCCGAGGGCGGCGGTCGGCAGGTCGGTCGCTTCGATCTTGACGATCGCCAGGTCGGTCAGGGTGTCGATCCCATAGATCTTGCCCTCGAACCGGCGTCCGTCCTTGAGCTCGACCTGGAGCGTGTCGCTCCCGGACACGACGTGCCGGTTGGTCAGGATCCAGCCGTTCTTGTCGTAGATGATCCCGGAGCCGATCCCCTCGGTCGCCGTCGGGTCGTTGGGGTTGGCCGACGCCGAGGTCACGATCCGGACGACCGCCGGGCCCACCTTGGCGGCGACGGCGATGATCGCCGACGACTCGTCGATCCTGATCGGCTGGGTGACCCCGGTGGTCTGCCCGATCGGAGCGCTGACGGCCGCGGCCGGCTGGTCGAGCGCGCCGCTCGCTCGCAGCACGAGGTACGTCCCGCTGGAGGCGAGCATCGCCGAGATGAGCGCGGCGGCGAAGACGGGGACGATGATCCCGCCTCCACGGCGCCGACCGCCGCCGGACCCCGCGGAGGTCGTGGCTGTCGAGGCGCTGACGGTCGCCGCGGCCGCGGCCGGCTCGAACCAGGCCTCCGGTGTCGGCTGGACTGGGGTCTGCCACGTCGCCCGGTCTCGATCGACGCGATCCGGTTCCGGAGAGAACGCGGCGAACGGAGCGGGGTCCACGGGAGTGGCACTGTCGCCGGTCGTGCTCACCACGGCCGGAGCCGTCGGCGCGACGTAGACCGGCGGCGGGGCCGCGGGGGTCGTCGAGGCAGGTGGGGGCACGGACGAGATGATCGGTTGCCCGGACGGCGTGGATGGAGCGCCCGGCGTCGGGGGAGTCACCGGGGCCTCGCCGGCGGTGGCGGGGTCGGCGGGATCGTAGGGCTCGGTCGGTCGTTCGTTCATGGGCGGGTATGGGCTCCTCGGGGACGCGGTAGGAGATGCGGCAACCGGCAGGTGGGTCCTAGCCTGACCGCTTCGGATTCAATCAGGAGGCGGCGGATGGTGAAGAATCCGCTACCTGGGCCGGTTCGGCGGTGGGTCCCCCTGCCGGTGGGTCCACGGCGGGCACGACCTGCGGCGGGATCGGACGTTGGAGCGGGGCATCCTCCACCGCCCGTGGGTCCTTCGGCAGGCTGACCGTGAAGGTCGTCCCGATGCCCAGGCGGCTGTCGACGGCGATCCGCCCCGCGTGGAGGTCGACGATCGACTTGACGATGGCCAGGCCCAGCCCGCTTCCGCTTCCGCGTGCCTCGTTGGCCAGGGTCCCGCGATAGAACCGGTCGAAGATCCGCGGCAGCTCGGAGGCGTCGATGCCGACGCCGGTGTCCGAGACCGTGATCTGGGCACCCTCGGTGGTCGCCTCGAGCTGGACCCGAACCGAACCGCCGCGCGCCGTGAACTTCAGGGCGTTGCCGACCAGGTTCGTCACGACCTGGCCGATCCGCTGCGGATCGTGCCGGATCCGGACCGGGTTGCGGGGCAGCTCGAGCTCCAAAGTCAGGCCACGCCGCGCGGCGGACGCGCGCGCCTGCTCGACCGACGACTCGACCGCCGCGCGGAGGTCGTCCGGTCGGAGATCGAGGAGGACGAGCCCGGAGTCGAGCTTGGACAGCTCGAGCAGGTTCTGGGCCAGCCAGTCGAGCCGCTCGAGCTGCTGTCGGCTGGACTCGAGGAACTCCGCCCGGGTCTCCGGGTCGTCGCCGGCCGACTCGCTCAACAGCTCGTTCGACATCCGGAGCGCGGTGATCGGCGTCCTCAGCTCGTGCGACACGTCGGCCAGGAAGTCGCGGCTCCGATCGCGGTCGCGCCGGATGATCGCGACGCTCTCCTCGAGCCGGTCGGCCATCGCATTGAACTGGCGAGAGAGCTCGGAGATCTCGACCGCCCCCGTCGCGGCCAGCCGGGTCGGGACGCGGCTTCCGAGCATCCCCTGCTCGAGGTCACGCGCGGCGGTCGTCAGCCGGCGGAGCGGCGTGGTGAACCGGCGGGCGAGGAAGGACGCGACGACGACCGAGACGACGAACGCGATCAGGCCGACGACGAGGAACAGCCCGGTCACCTGGGTCAGGGTCGATGTGCGGTAGGTGTAGGGGTTCGACAGGGTGACCTGGATGGCCGCTGGGAACAGGGCGCCGGGGTCCGTCGAGGCGACCGACGACGTCGCCGAGAGAAGCTCTTTCGTCTGGCCCCGTTTCGGATCCGCGACCTGTGGCACCAGGAGCGTGCCGTTCGCAGCCGGCACGAGGGTCACCTTGGGATCGGCGCCGCGGGTCGGCAGGCCGACCTCGATCTTCATGTCCGCCTGGGCGTCGTTGGCGATCCCCTGCATGACGTTCGACGTGAGATACGTGCCGGCGCGAGCGGTGAGCTCGTTGTCCGGGGTCACGATCGGCGGATCCACCTCCTGGTTGACCAGCAGGGCCACGATCGCGACCGTCGAGTTCGCCCTGCTCTCGAGGTTGGTCTGTTCCTGCTGGAGGAAGTAGTCGTCGAGCCGGATGATCACGGCCGGCCCGACCATCAGCAGGGTCAGCGAGACGACCGTGATGAAGCCGAGGGTGAGCCGGCCCTGGAACGTCCGCGGCATGATCCGGCGGATCGCCCCGGGGAGCTGGAAGGTCCGCCCGGTACCCTGCGGCTCCCCGGGAGCCGCGCCCGGCTCAGCGCTCGGCGAAGGCGTAGCCGGCACCTCGAACGGTCAGCACGAAGACCGGCGTCGAGGGATCGTCCTCGATCTTCTCGCGCAGGTGGCTGACGTGGACGTTGATCGTCTTCTCATCCTGGTCCAGCGCCTCATAGTCGCGCAGGAGCTCGAGCAGCTCGCGCCGCGAATAGACCCGCCCGGGTCGACTGGCCAGGTGGCGCAGGATCTCGAACTCGGTCGCCGTCAGGCTGATCCGCCGGCTGCCGCGCTGGACGCGACGCCGATCGAGGTCGATGAGCAGGTCGCGATGGCGGATGACCCGGCCTCCGGCCGCGTCGGCGAGGTCGCCGTAGGCGCGCCGCAGGAGCGCCTTGATCCGGCTCATCAGCTCGCGCAGGCCGAACGGCTTGGTCAGGT
>JADGQI010000125.1 GCA_017881905.1 Chloroflexota bacterium | reverse complement strand
TATTGTCGAACCTGTCACCGAGGAGGACTTCCGATGCGCAGCGTGACCTATTCGATGGGCGTCTCGCTCGACGGCTACATCGTCGGGCCGGACGGCGACATCATCCCGGCGCCGCCGCCCGACGAGGAGGTCTGGGGACTGGTCACCGACGAGATACGAGAGGTCGGTGTCCACCTGATGGGACGACGGCTGTACGAGACGATGCTGTACTGGGAGACCGCCGACCAGGATCCATCGCTCGACGACGCAGAGCTCGAGTGGGCCGCACTGTGGAAGCCGCTGCCGAAGGTGGTGTTCTCGACCACGCTGTCGGCGGTGCAGGGCAATGCCCGCCTGGCCTCCGGCGGCCTGGCGGAGGAGATCGAGCGCTTGCGAGCCGAGCCGGGGGAGGGCGACATCGCGATCGGCGGCGCGACGCTCGCCGCCGAGGCGGCCGCCTTGGGTCTGATCGACGAGTACCGGGCCAGGGTCTACCCGATGCTGGTCGGCGGTGGCATTGCGTACTTCCCGCAGCATGAGCGCCGGGTGGATCTCCAACTCGTCGAGACCCGCACCTTCAGCTCGAGCGTCGTCTACCTCCGCTACCGTGTGACGAGATAGCCGGCTCGTCCGCCGGGCTCGGGCGGCCGCTTCGCCCTCGCGGTGCTCGCCAGATGTTCACGGCGCCAGGAGTTGCACCGGAAGCCCTTCCTTCACCTCCAGCACGGCCCGCTCGCCGAGCGGAGAGGCGAGGTGGACAAGGGCGGTGCGAGGCGCCCCGACGGCCGAGCAGGCGCCGACGGCCGGATTCCCGTCTTCGAGGACGATCACGACCACGGCCAGGCGCGACTCGACCGCCTCCGCGCTGTAGTCGGCGCCGCACGGCTGGTCGCGAGCTGCGGGTGCGCCGACGAACGACACCGTGAGCTGAACGGCGTCGGCGCCGCCCCGCGCGGACGAGATCGAGATGCCCTCCGGCGCATCGTTCGGATCCCATGGCGGTGGGACGACGGTGATGGGGTTCGCCACGGCGAGCCGGGTCACCTTGACGTTCGATCCCAGGACGCTGAACTCCCAGATCGGCGCCGTGGCCGGTCCGCGAGACGTCTGCACCGGTCCGCTGCTCAGCCGCGCCGCGGTGACGTCGAGCGGTCGGCAGTCGGAACACGGCGATCCGCCCGACCCGGTGATCTCCTCGAGGGCCCGATCGGCCGACAGCAGGTCGACCGTCGTCGACGTCCCGTCCGGCCAGCGGACCTCGCCGGGAGGTGGTGTGTCCTGGGCCAGAGGTGTGGTGGCTCGAACCTGGCCGGACATCAACGCGCTCTTGTCGTTGTCGCCGACGAGCTCCTCCCAGTCGCCGATCTGGCCGGTCAGGTCGCCCACCACGACAAGGCCCTGCTTGGCGCGGTCGCCCACGGCATCTGCCCACCGGAGGAGGGCGGCCTGAGCCTGACGATGGACCCGATCACCCGCGGCATTGGCCGGCGACCCCGGCGACCCCGGCACGCATCCGGCGATCGCCAGGACCACAGGCAGCCAGATGAGCGCCCAGCGTGGCGGTGTTCGCGGCGGGACCGGATGCCGAGGTCCGCTCATGGTGTCCTGATGACGTTCTCGCCTGGTCGGCCGGTTCCCCGAGCGCGGGCCAGATCAGGCGCCGAGATCGACGCCGAAGACGTTGAGCACGACGCTCCCGAGCAGGATCGCGTCGAGGATGACGACCAGCCCGACGGCGGTCCAGGCGAGGGCGTTCGCTCGGCGGCCGTTGGCGTGGCGGCCCATCAGGCCTCGGTCGTTGACGAGCAGGACCATGAAGATCAGGACGACCGGCAGAAGGAGGCCCTGGAGGTTCTGCGAGGCGAGGATGACCGGGAGCAGGTCGATCCCCGGGATCAGGACGACCAGGGCGCCGATGACCAGCACGAACGTGTAGATCCCGAAGAACGCCCGGGCATCCCCGAACCGCTTGCCGACGCCGGACTCCCAGCCGAAGGCCTCGCAGATCACGTACGCCGTCGAGATCGGCATGATCGTCGCGGCGAGGACGCTCGCCCCGAACAGGCCCACCGCGAACAGGAGCGAGGCGAGGTGGCCGGCGATCGGTTCGAGGGCCTGGGCGGCGTCGGCGGCTGACGTGATCGTCCCGCCGGCCACGAAGATCGTGGTCGCCGTCGCCACCACGATGAAGATCGCGATGACGTTCGTCCAGACCGCGCCGCCCACCGCGTCCGCCTGCTCGAGCCGCAGCTCCTCCTCGTCGATGCCCTTCTCGGCGACCGCGCTCTGCAGGTAGAACTGCATGTACGGCGTGATCGTGGTGCCGACGACCGCGACCATCAGGAGCAGGATCGCCGGCGACCACTGGATCGACGGGGTCACCAGCGCGCGCCCGACCGAGCCCCAGTCCGGGCTGGCCAGGATGGCCGACGCGATGTAGCTCACGAACACCAGGGCCACGCCCAGGAAGATCCGCTCCACGGTCCGGTAGCTCGCGAACAGGACGAGCCCCCAGATCAGCAGCCCGACGATCGGCACCACGAGGTAGCGGCTGATCCCGAAGATCTCGAGCGACGCGGCGGCCCCGGAGAACTCCGCGACCGTGTTCGCCACGTTGGCGATGAGCAGGATGGCCATCGCGAAGACGGTCCAGCGGACGCCGAACCGGTCACGGATGAGGTCGCTCAGACCCTGCCCCGTGACGACGCCGAGGCGGGCGGCCATCTCCTGCACGATCGCCAGGATCGCGATCGTGATGGGAAACAGCCAGAGCAGCGACAGCCCCGTCTTGGCGCCCATGACGCTGTACGTGGTGATGCCGCCCGCGTCGTTGCCGGCGATGCCGGAGATCAGCCCAGGCCCCATCACCGCCAGGAAGGCGACCACGCCTCGCCGTCCGCGGAACCGGCCACGAAGGCGGAGTCCCTCGCCCGAGACGAGTCGGTCGCGGATGCGGACCAGCCGGCGCGGCGGTGGCGGCGGCTCGATCCGCCCGCGCAGCCGGATGGCGGGCCGCTGGCCGGGGATCGCGTCGGCGATCGCTCCTTCGACGCGCTCGACGACGTGCTTCGCCTCGGAGCCCGCCTGGCGTGCGACCCGCCGGACCGGCGGCAGCTGCGGCATGGCCGGGACCGGCCTTAGGTCCGGGCGAAGAGGCGCGGCAGGCGCTTCTTCCAGGCGTTCGGCAGGACGGTGTCGATCGCGTCGTCGACCGTGACGATGCCGACCAGCCGGCCCTTGTCGTCGACCACCGGGACGGCCAGCAGGTTGTAGTGGGCCACCACCTCGGCGACCTCGTCCTCGTCGGCCAGGACCCCGACCGCGACGGGCTCGTCGATCATCACCCCCTCGATCCGGGCTTCGGGCTGAGCGACGATGAGGTCGCGCAGGGACAGGACGCCGACGAGCCGGTCGTCGTCGTCGACCACATAGACGTAGTAGATCGTCTCGGCGTCCGGCTCGAGCTCACGCAGCCGGTCGATCGTCTCGGCGGCCGTCAGGTGGGCCGGCACCGCCACGAACTCCGTGGTCATGATCCCGCCGGCGGTGTCCTCCGGGTAGGCGAGGAGCTCCTGGACCTCCGTCTTCTCCTCGGCCTCCATCAGGGCGAGGATCTCGTCCCGCGCCTCGTCGGACAGGTCCGCGACGAGGTCGGCTGCATCGTCGGGGCTCATCTCCTCGAGGATGTCGGCTGCTCGCTCGGGGGCGAGGTCCTCGAGCACCTCGACCTGGGTGTCGGGCTCCATCTCCTCGATCGCGTCGGCGACGGCCTCGTCGTCCAGCGAGGCGAGCACGCCGGCGCGGTCGCGCGGGGCGAGCTGGTCGATGATCGTGGCCAGGTCGGCCGGGTGGAGCTCGGCCAGGCCGCCGTGCGGCACCCGGAGCTTGATCGACGCGATCGAGGTCTCGACCGGATCGACATCCTCCCAATCGATGTAGCGCTCGGGGATCGGCCGCCGGAGGCCACCCGCGACACGGCGTGAACCGCCCTCGAGGCCGAGCCGCCGGAGCAGCCCGGCGGCGCCGACGTCGACTGCCACGAGGTGGAGCGACCCGTCGACCTCATCGAGACGGAGGTCGTTGACCCTGACGACCTTGCGGCCATCGATATCGACGATCTGCTTGTCCATCAGGTCGGCCCGGAGGAGGATCTCGTCCGGGCGCTGGCGGAACTTGTCGATATCGATCGTGGGGGTCAGGAGCAGGACACCGCCGGCGTCGAGCGACTCGACCGATGACCACGGCAGGAAGATCCGGCGCCGGTCCGTCTCGACGACGATCCCGGTGACCGGCGGGTAGCGATCGCCGAGCGCGACGATCAGGTCGGCGACCTTGCCGATCGGCTCGCCGTTCCGGTCGCGGACCGGGCGGCCGATCACCTGGCTCAGGTAAAGCATCTGCCACCTCGCGGCGGGGTCCGTCCCGCTCGCCGGTGGCGCACGCCCGATGGGCGCGAACCGTCAGAGGGCGCTTGGGACCGTGTTCGTTGCCTCGGCGCGTCGCGCGCCGCAGGGACTGGGTCCTGGCTCCACGAGTGGAGTCATCCTCCGGATGCTGGTTGGGCGGTCTGCCGGTGGGCGCGACGTGAGGGCACGGAGCGCCCGGGCGGACCGCCCCGAGTGTAGACGCGCCTCGTGGAGCCGGTCAACCATCCGGACGGGTGGTACGAACGGCGCATCCGAGAGGTACCACGGACGACTGCCGCTGGTACCAAGGATGAGGCGTCCCGAACGGGTCCGCGATGCGACGATGCGGCCGCGATGCCGGTCCCGTCCGATGGCCAGTCCCTGGCGCCGGACTCGACGGCCTCGAGCGCGCGCAACGACGATCAGACGCCCATGGGGGGACGCCCGATCGTGGCCGGCCTCGAGGCCGGCGAGTCCGTCGTCGCCGTCGCGCGGGCCGACCGCCCGCGCGACGATCGCCCGCCCCGGGCCGCGCGCGACTCGACGGCCCGGGCGGCTCCGGCGGCTCCCCTCGCGGCGTCCCTGCCGACGACGCTCCTCGCGGCCGCGGCGCTCGTCGCCTACGCGATCGTCAGGACGTCGGTCGGCATCCACGAGCCACTCGGCGTCGGCCTCGCGTCGGTCCCGCTCTTCTTCGCCGCTGCCTTCCTGCCGCGCTGGCGAGCGATCGCCGTCGGGCTCGGCACGATCGTGGTGACGGTCATCCCGCTGTCCGCCGAGGTCGGCCAGTGGACCCTGCTCGATGTCGGCATCGTGGCCGAGCTGGTCGTCCTCGTCCTGGCCGCCCTCGCGCTCCGGGCCGCGATGGTCCGTGCCTCCGCGGCGGCTGCCAGCGAGGCGGCCCACGAGGCGCTATCGACCCAACGCCTGGAGGCGGTCCTCGGGATCGCCGAGCGGCTGACCACGACCCTCGACCGAGACGCGATCCTGCGCACGATCGTGACCGAGGTGAACCGCGTCCTCGAGACCGACGGCACCACCATCCGGATCCTCGACGACGATCGGGCCGTCGTCGTCGCCTCGGCCGGGATCCCGGCCGACGTGGTCGCCCGGTTACCCGCGCTGGCGCCGGACGAGGGCTGGTTCGGCGAGCTCGTCCGCGATCGCCGACCGATCGTCGACGACGGGAGCCTGACCGGCGTGGACGACCGACCGCTGTACGGCGGCGTGATCCAGGTCGGCTCCTCGATCTCGGCGCCGCTGCTGCGCGATGACCGCGTGATCGGCGCCCTTGCCGCGTTCAACGCGCTGCCCCATCCCTGGTCGCAGGCCGACGTGGAGTTCACCGTCGCGGTCGCGACCCACGCCGCGATGGCCATCCATAACGCCGACCTGTTCGCCCAGACCGAGGACCGCGCGGCCCAGCTCGCCGTCCTCCAGGCGGCATCGGCCCGGATGAGCCGGCAGAACACGGTCGCCTCGGTCGGCCGGGCGATCGTCGAGGAAGTCGGGCAGATCATCGACTACCACAACTGTCGGGTCTACGTGCTCGAGGAGCCCGACGACGTCGTGCCGATCGCATTCGAGGGCCGGGTCGGCGCCTACGACGACGTCGACATGGCGCTGCTCCGGACCAAGATGGGGGAGGGCTTCACGGGCTGGGTCGCCGCGAACGGCCAGCCGCTCCTGATCGACGAGGCCAACGCCGACCCACGCGGGGCCACGATCGCCGGCACCGACGACGTCGACGAGTCGATGCTGTGCGTCCCGATGCGCTACGACGAGCGGGTCATCGGGGTGATCACGCTGTCGAAGCTCGGGTTGCGCCAGTTCCACGAGGACGACCTGCGGCTGTTGACGATCCTCGCCGACCAGGCCGCCACCGCCGTGGAGTCGGCTCGCCTGCTCAGCCGGAGCGACCGGCTCGCCACCGAGCTGCGTCGGCTCCTCGACATGAGCAGCGCGCTGGCCCAGAGCCTCGTCCCGCACGAGGTCGCGGCGCTGATCGCCCGGCACATGGCCGATGCGATGGGTGTCGACGAGTGCGCCATCAGCTGGTGGGATCGACCGAGCGAGCGGCTCCTCACGATGGGCTACTGGCCGCCGCTCGGTGACGACCGGATCCAGCCCGACTTCGACCTGGCCGGGTTCCCGGAGACGTCGCGCGTGCTGCGCGACCAGGTCACGTCGATCATCCGGGTCGACGATCCCGCGGCCGACGCCGCCGAGGTCGGATTCCTGCGGCGGGAGTCGATGGCCGTGTCGGCGATGCTGCCGCTCGTCGCCAAGGGTCGCTCGATCGGGTTGGTCGAGCTGATGAGCCGGACCGATGTGGTCCTCGACCAGGCGGCGCTCGAGCTCGGGCGGACGATGGCCAACGAGGCGGCGATGGCGCTCGAGAATGCTCGCCACTACCAGGACGCCCGTGAGCTCGCCGACCGCGACCAGCTGACCGGCTACTTCAACCACCGCTATCTGCACGAGCGACTCGGGGAGGAGATCGTCCGTGCGCAGCGCTCGAAGATGCCGCTGGCCCTGCTGATGATCGACCTGGACGACTTCAAGCTGGTCAACGACACGTTCGGGCATCTCTTCGGCGACCGCGTCCTGGCCTGGACCGCCGAGCAGATCCGCGCCACGCTCCGGGCGAGCGACGTCGCCGCCCGCTACGGCGGCGACGAGTTCGCGATCATCCTTCCGGATACCGATCGGGCGGCCGCCGAGCATGCGTCCGAGCGGATCGTCGAGGCGCTCCGGGAGCACGTCTTCGAGAGCGAGGAGCGCGGGCCGGTCCCGGTGGGGGCGTCGATCGGCATCTCCTCGTTCCCGCTCGACGGGCGGACCGGGCGAGAGCTGATCGCCACGGCGGACGTCGATATGTACCGGATCAAGCTGGCTGCCGGCACGAGCGTCCTCGGGGCCCCGTCGGGGGCACCGGGCGGCGGACGGACCGAGCCGATCAGCCGTCGCGCGGACGCCGCCCGTCCTCGTCGTCAGCCGACGCGACCGCGCCCCGACGGGTCGCGGATCGAGGTGGACCCGGTCGTCGACTGACCGACCCGCCGAACGGAAGTACTACCCGCCGCCGCCGAAGGTACCCCCCGTCGACGCTGGACGAACGGGCGTTCGGAAGCGCATCCTCGGTGGAGCGTGGCCGGCACCCTGCACTCTCCGATCGACGAGCGCCCGACCGGCCTCGACGACCCCGCTGCTTCCACCTTCTGGCGCCGACCCGGCGTCCCGCTGGCCGCCCTCGGGCTGGCCGGCTTCCTCGCCGTGGTGGCCCTGTGGAGCCAGCCGCTCGCCGTGCTCGCGGTCGCGATCGTCCTCGCGGCGGGCCTGGCCGCCGTCGTCCGCGAACGCGCCGTCACGTCGCACGAAGCGGAGCGGCGGGTCGAGGCCGAGCATGTCGCCCGGATCCTCCAGGGGCTGTCTCGCTCCGCGTCATCGGATGGGATCGCCGCCGCGCTCATCGCCGACCTCCCGGCCGGGACCGGCGCGGATCACACCGTGGTCGTCCGCTACCGGGCCGAGGACCACGCTCTCGACGCGACCCTGGCCGGCGCTCGACCGGGCGATCCGACGACCACCACCCGGCTGCCGGCCTCCGACCTGGACCCCGATGGGGCCGGGGGGACCGACGTCACCGATCGGCTCGAGGCGCGGGTCCGGACCGAGTTCGCCCTGACGAACACGCTCGTGGCCCCACTCCGCACGGCTCGCGGTGTGACCGGCGTCATCGTCCTCGCCCGGCGGACCGAGGAACCATGGCCGGCGTCCGCTCGACGCGTCCTCCAGGCGGCGGCCCTCGAGGCTGCCGCGGCGCTCGACCGGGTCGAGTCGCACCGGGCGGCCGAGGCGAACGCCTCCACCGACGTGCTGACCGGGCTCCCGAACCGGCGCTACTTCGATGAGTTCTCGGGTCTGCTCGCCGGCCGCCGTCGGGCGGACGACGGCGTGGGCATCCTGATGATCGACATCGACCACTTCAAGCGGATCAACGACCGCTTCGGCCACGACGCCGGGGACGCCGTCCTGCGCGCGATCGCCGGAGCGATCGCCGGGGCGGTCCGCGAGGGTGACGTGCCCGCCCGCTTCGGCGGCGAGGAGTTCGTCATCCTGCTCCGCGATCCGTCGCGGGCCGTCGCGCTCGAGGTCGCCGAGCGGGTCCGCGCCGCGGTCGCCGCGCTCGACCTTCGGGCGGTCGGCCCGGCCGAACAGACGGTCTCGGTCGGCGTGGCCGTCCAGGCCGTCCCGGGCGAGCCGATCGACGACCTGCTGGCGGCCGCCGACCGGGCCCTCTACCGCGCGAAGCGCGCCGGGCGCGACCGCGTCGTGGCGGCGTAGCGAGGACCGGCGGTGCGGTCGGCGGTGCGACCGTCAGCTCGGCCGGCCCCACCGACCCTTCGGATCGCCCGCTACCATCGGCTTCGATGGACCCCGAGGTCGACGTCCCGCTCCTCTCGAATGCCGACCTGGCACGCATCTTCCACGACATCGGTGACATGCTCGAGGTCAAGGGCGAACTGGTGTTCAAGACGGTGGCGTACCACCGCGCCGCTGATGCCATCGCCCACAGTCCGGTCGAGCTGAGCGCGGCCTACCGCGCCGGCGAGCGGCCGAAAGTCGCCGGCGTCGGCCAGGCGATCAGCGACAAGATCGACGAGCTCGCCCGGACCGGCCACCTGGCCTTCTACGATCGACTCGTCGCCGAGGTCCCGCCGAGCCTGGTCGAGCTGCTCCGCGTCCCGGGGGTCGGACCGCGGACGGTCAGGGTCCTCCACGAGGAGCTCGGGGTCGAGAGCCTGGAGGACCTCCGCCAGGCAGCCGAGGCCGGTCGCCTCCGGTCGGTCAAAGGCCTGTCGGTCAAGACCGAGCAGTCGGTCCTCGACGGGATCGCAGCGCTCGAGACGCGCGAGACGCGGATGCTCCTCGAAGCGGCTGAGACGCTGGTCGACACGCTCATCGGCGAGCTGCGCGAGACCCCGGGCCTGATCTCGATCGTCCCGGCCGGCTCGTTCCGGCGCCGGCGCGAGACGATCGGCGACCTCGACCTGCTGGCCGAGACGACCGATGCCGCGGCGCTGGTCGAGCGATTCACGACGCTCCCCGCGGTCGATCGCGTCCTGGGGTCCGGCTCCCACAAGGCGGCGGTCCGGCTGCTCCGCGGACCCCAGGTCGACCTGATGATCATGCCGCCGGGCACGGCCGGGACGTACCTGATCCACTTCACCGGCTCGAAGGACCACAACGTCCACCTGCGCGGGATCGCCCGCGACCGTGGCTGGAGCCTGTCCGAGAAGGGGTTCCTGCGGATCGGCGAGGACGGCGAGCCACTGACCGACGACGCGGCGGAGCTGAAGACGTTCCCCACCGAGGCCGAGGCCTACCGCTTCCTCGATCTCGAGTTCATCGAACCGGAGCTGCGCGAGGACCGCGGCGAGGTGGAGGCATCGGCGTCCGGGACGCTCCCGACGCTCGTTCGTCTGGCCGATCTGCGCGGCGATCTCCACGCTCATTCGGACTGGTCGGACGGGGTGCACCCGATCGCCACGATGGCCGACGCGGCTCGCGCCCGCGGTCACGCCTACCAGGTCCTGACCGACCACAGCCAGTCGCTGGCGATCGCCCGAGGCCTGACCCCCGACCGGGTCGAGCTCCAGCGCGGGATCATCGCGGAGCTCAATGCACGGTACGCCTCCGAGGAGGCGGCCGGCCTGGCGCCGGCCGGGTCGTCTCCCGACGGCTTCCGGCTGCTCCACGGCTGCGAGCTCGAGATCCGGGCCGATGGCCGGCTCGACTACGAGGACGAGCTGCTCGCGCGGTTCGACCTGGTGGTCGCGTCCCTGCACGTCGGTCGACGGCAGACGCGGTCGCAGCTGACCGAGCGCGTGCTCACGGCGATCCGCAGCCCGCACGTGGACGTCATCGCCCACCCGGCCGGGCGGATGATCCAGGGCCGCGACGACCTCGATCTCGACTGGGACGTCATCTACGCCGAGGCCGCACGGACCGGGACCGTGCTCGAGATGAACGGGTCCGACCATCGGCTCGACCTGTCCGACGAGCGCGCCCGCCGAGCGCTCGCCGCGGGCTGCCTCCTGTCGCTCGACTCGGACGCGCATCGGACCGAGGAGTACCACAACCTCGCTTGGGCGGTCTCCCAGGCGCGCCGGGCATGGGTCACCCCGACCGACGTCCTCAACACGCGATCGCGCGCCGAGCTGCTCGCGTGGGTCGGCGCCAAGGCCGAGCGACTGACCGGCGCCTAGCAGGCACCGAGCCGCCTTCGGGCCGAGGCGGTCGCGTACCATCGGCGGCGATGGATCACCGACGCGCCCAGCGGCGCGAGCTCGTCATCCTCGCGATCGCCGTCATCGGGTTGTCGCGCCTGCTCGACGGGCCGCTCGTCTGGCTGGCCGTGGGGTTGCTGTCGGCGTCGGTGGCGATCGGGGCGGCCGCGCTCATCGCCTCGGACGGGCGCCCCGGCGACGCTCCGATCGACGGGGTGATCCTGCCGGCGCTGGCAGCCGCGGCGTCGCTCGGGGCGATCCGGATCGTGCCGCTCGGGATCCTCCTGGTCCCTGTGCTGGCGGCCGTCTGGCTGCTGATCGACCGGACGCTGGCCTTCGAGGGACGGCTCGCGCAGCGAGACGGCGATGTAGACGCCGACGACCGGACGACCGCGCTGGGCTACGCCATCGTCATCGCCTTCCTCGCGTTCGTCGGGATCGCGACGTTCATCCAGGGAGGGCTCGTCGAGCCTCCCCCCACGGCGACGTCGCCGGCGGCCGAGCCGCTCGACGAGCAGGCGCTGCTCCTGCTCGCGCTGGCCGACGCGCTGGTCGCCGGTCTGCTCGGCTTCCGGGTCTCGGTCCTGCGCGAGCGGTCGCTCCGGGACGCGCTGTGGTCGGCCGCGACGTACGCGGCGGTGGTCGCCATCGCGGCGGCAGCCGTCCGGGCCGTCGCCCTTCCCCGGCTGCTGGCTCCGGCGCTGCTTGCGCTCGTGTTCTTCGTCTGGGACGGCGTCCACGGCGCGCCACCGACCCAGCGTCGGGACCCCCGCTGGATCTGGCAGATCGCCCTGCTGGTGATCCTCGGGGTGGCGGTCGTCGGCTGGAATCTCGCGCTCCGGGACTGACCCGACCGCCCCGCCCACGGCTCCGCGGGCCGCCTCGCGTTGACGGGACGCCGGGATGGTGCTACAAACCATTGCCCCCGGCTGTGGCGCCGTGTCCGCGCGCGTACCGCTCGTCGCCGACGAACGGCACCGCTCCCGCCGCCACCCTCGGCACCGATCGCGCCCACCGCGGCGCCGTGAAAGGACGATCCCGCCCGTGACCTTCCAGGATCTCGACAATCAGGCCGCCACCGCCGCGAGCTCGGTCCGTCTCAAGCGCGGACTCGTCGACCAGGCGATCGCCCACGCCTCCGCCGCCGAGTGGTCGGAAGCGGCCGAGACGAACCGCAAGATCCTGGAGATGGGTCCGGATGCCGAGGCGGAGAACCGACTGGCGAAGGCACACTGGGAGCTCGGCGAGCTGGCTCTCGCCCGCGAGCACTACCAGACCGCCCTCGCCCTCGACCCGACGAACCGGATCGCCGAGCGGAACATCGATCGGCTGCGCGTCCTGCTGGTCGACGCGGGTGAGAAGACCGTGCCGGCCCAGGAGGGCAGCAAGGCCCCCGTGTCGATCTTCGTCGAGGAGACCGGCAAGACCGGGTTCGCCTTCCTCACGGACCTGCCGGACCCGCGCAAGCTGGCCCAGGTCAACCCCGGCGACGCGGTCGAGCTGACGCCGGAGGGCAACCGGCTGATCGCGATCAGCAACGGGATGCGGATCGGGATCGTGGAGCCGCGGGTCGCAGCCCGCCTGCTCAAGCTCATCGCGGACGGCAACAAGTACTTCGCCGGGGTGACATCGCTCGGTGACAAGGACGTCCGGATCATCATCCGGGAGATCTACCAGGACCCGCGCAACTACGGGAAGGTCAGCTTCCCGACGGCCGCCAAGTCGACCGACCTGCGGCCCTACACGAAGGGCACGCTCGTCCGCGAGGAGATGGATCTCGAAGAGGACCTCGAGGACGACGAGGAGGACGAGGAGATCGAGGACCTCGATCGCGTCCTGCCCGCCGACGTCACGACCGACGAGGCCTTCGTCGAGGAGCCCGACGAGCTCGACGAGCCGTAGCCCCGGACCGCGGTCGCCGGCAGCGCGCCGGCCGGCCGCGAGCGGTGGACGTCAGGCGCCGGCTCGCTCCGCGGCACGCGCGATCGACGCTCCCAGGTCGTGCACGTCCACCGCGCATGCATCGAGGATCGCCTCGGCGCTTCCACCGTCCGGGAACGGCGCGGCCAGCGTCCCGGCCGACCGCGCGAAGACGAGCGCCTCGATTCGCCCGTAAGACGCCCCGGTCAGCCGGATGAGCCGCTCCACCTCGGTCGTCGGCCGGCCGACCATCGCGACCGTCTTGTCGACCTGGATGGTGTGCTCGCGGATGTGCGAGCCGAGCCGTCCGATCCGGAACCCGAGATCCACTCGGAGCCCCGACCAGCGTGCCGGGATCGTCAGCGCCGCAGCGTCGATCGTCGCGAACCGCTCGGCCCCCTGATCGACCAACGCATCGAACCGCGTCATGATCTCGGCCCGCGTCCCGATGGCCTCGAATTCCTCGGCGGGAAGCTCCGGCAGCCGCTGGTCGCCCCCGTCCCAGTCCGCGTCGAACGGGCGGCCCGGGTCGCCGCCGGCCCGCGGCGGGAGCGGTCCGGGGGCATGGCCGCGAGCGAGCCACCAGGCGTTGTACCAGCCGTAGCCGCGCTGGCTGCTGACGATGTGCCCGAGCGTCTGGCGCACGGTCCATTCGCCGCCGCCGGGGTCGCGGTCCAGGTCGGTCTCGCCGAGTGTGGCGACCGCCGCCCGGAGCTCCCAGCGCGCCGCCGTCGCCGCCGCCAGGATCGGGACCGCCGGGCCCACGCCGGGCCCTTCACCCGTGGCCAGCCGGCCCCGGGCGATTCCGGCCGCGGCCTCCTCGAGCCGTTCGTGGATCCGGTAGAAGCCGTAGCGGATATCGGCGTCGAGCTCGTCGCCGGCGCGCCACGGCCAGGCCAGCTCGAGGACCCGGTCGGGCAGCGGGGCGAGGGCCGTCCAGGCGCCCGCGAGCGCCTCCCGCGACCGGCGCAGGACCGGCGCGACGGGGACGCCCGGCCCCGGCGTGAGCTCGACGAGCGGATCGTCCATCGCGACAGGCTACCCCTCGAGCGAACCCTGCGCGAGCCGGGCGCGAAGACGCTCCCAGCGCCCGATCGCGCGGCGGTGCTCGGCCCGGCTGATCGTCCGACCGCCCCAGCGCGCGAGCTCGAAGTCGGCCGCCAGCAGATCGAGCTCGAAGGTGCCGGCACCGGCCTCGTGCAGGCGGCGAGCATGGGCGGCCGGCGTCTCGCCCGGCTCGCGTCCCAGGCCCTCGATGGGCTCGAGCGCCCGCAGCGTGGCGAGGTAGGCGGCCACCGCGTCGGTCGGGCGTCCCCGATGGGTCAGCGCCCGCAGCCGACGGCCGAGCCCCCAGCCGTCTTCATCGTCGGTCTCGGAGGTGTCGCGGGCGCGGCTGCGCAGGTCCCCGGCGCGCCCTCGCTCCGCGGCGTCGGCGTTGGTCCGCCACGCCCTGGCCAGGTAGAGCAGGACGGCGGCGACGAGGGCGACCGCGAGGAGCGCCAGGAGGATGTCGACGACCGGGGTGGTCGGCTCCGCCGCGAGGCCGCCGGGCGCCGCTGCGGCGTCACTGCCGGTGATCGGCTTGGCCGGCGGCAGGACGATCGCCGCCACGGCCAGGATGCCGAGGGCGATGATCGGCGCGAGGGAGTAGCGGCCGGCGCGACTCAGCATGTTCCCGCGCGACGGCACGAGCACGCGGGCGACGATCACCGCGACGATCAGGAGCGGCAGCGAGAGCGGCCAGGCGATGATGGCGGCCATCGCCCGCTCGGCCGCCATCCCGACCGGGAGCGCTGCGATCCCGATCGCCAGGGCGAGGCCGGCGAGCGCCACGAGCCACGAGCGGTTCGACGGGGGATCGAAGCCGGCCCCCGATGCCGCGACGGCGGACCGTGCCAGCCCGGTCGCCGCGATCCCGCCGACCAGGAACGCGAGGGTCGGCACGACGGCCGAACCCCGGAAGGTCGCGCGCATCGGCTCGGCGAGGACGCCGCCGATGACCCACATCGCCGCCAGGCCGAGCAGGCCGACGAAGAACGGCCGCGATGCCTGATCCGGGTCGCGCATCGCGCCCGCCCGGATGAACCCGCGGAGCGCGGCCAGGCCGAGCAACATCGACCCTGGGTCCGCCTCGATGCCGATCCCCGCTCCAGAGCCGCTCCCCACTGCGATCGCGGCCGCCAGGACTACCCCGACGATCGCGCCGCCCGCGAGCAGCCCGACGATGACGATCACCCGCGACGTCGCGAGCCGATCGATCCGATCCGCCGACAGGCACGTCCCCCCGGCCACGACTGCGAACACGACCCACCCCAGCGAGGCCGGGACCCGCGCGAGGGCGTCGACCAGGAAGTACAGGACGGTCACCCAGCCGCCCTCGGCCAGACCGACCGCGACGGGGTAGGCCAGGTGGCTAGCTCGCGACATCGACCGTCCTCGCGGTCCGCCAGTCGCCGTCGAGCCGGACCGAGCGCGCGGTCACCCCGGTCGCTCGCGAGCGCTGCGCGTGCGCCGGGCCGTTTTCGCCCGCGGCCAGGTGGACGACGCCGAAGCCACTTCGGACGAGACGGCGGGCCAGGGGCAGGAACGCGGCCGGATCCCGGCTCGAGACGATCACGACGAGCGTCCCCGGACGGACCATCCGGACGAGTCGCCCGAGGAGGTGCTCGAACGGCGCCGACGGATACGGACTGATGCGAGCGAGGAGATCGCCGACCCGGCCGGACTGGCGCTCGGCCGCGCTCGGGGCGAGGAACGCCAGGCGCTGGGTCGACCCGGTATAGGCGGCGACGGCGAGGCCGCAGGCGGCGCCCTCGGCCTCGAACGTCCGGGCGAGCGACGCCGCGATGATGCACAGCGTCTCGGCCAGGTCGTCATCGTGCCGCCCCGCCCACGCCTCGTCGCTTGTCTGGATGTCCAGGGCGATCACGACGTCCCGATCGTGCGACGGGTCGAAGCGCTTGACGACGGGCACGCCCAGCCGGGCGGTCGCCCGCCGATGCAGGTGACGGACCGGATCCCCGGGCGTGTACGGGCGGACCCCGGCGAACCGGCTGGCATCCTCGATCAGGCTTCGTCGTGCCCGCAGGACGCCGGACCGATCCCTGGTGGCCTCCGGGCGGCGCATCGGGAGCGTCCGGGGACGGACGACGAGCATCGCCGGGAGGTGGCGGTCCTCCTGCGCGACCTCCTCCCCGAGCAGGTCACCGGCGGACAAGGACAGGGTGCTGAACCGGTACACCCCGCGCCGCTCGGCGATGAGGTCGATCTCCCGGGTCACCCGCTCGCGCGGACCGAGCGTCCAGCCGTTGACCAGATTCCGGCTGGCGACCCACCACCCCGCGCCGACCGGGTCGTCCTCGGCGCGGAGCTCCCACGGCAGCGGCTCCTCCATCCTGATCCAGGGCAGGGGCATGAGCTTGCGGTTCCAGGCCGTCACGACGAGATGGGCGGTGTCGCCGCAGATGACCCGGTCGGGCTCGAACCGGCGCTCGATCCGGACCCGCCGCAGCGCGCGTCGCGCCCAGATGGCCCGGAGCCAGGCGAGGACGAGGACGACGAGCCCGAACACGACCAGGATGGCCACGCCCAGGAGGCCTCCGACGACCACCAGGATCACGCCGAGGGTGGGGCGAAGGTCGAGCTCGGTCGAGGCGACGATCGCCGTCAGGCTGGGGTCGTCCTCGGGTTCGAGCGACTCCTCGCCGCCGGAGGTGGTCTCGTCCCCGGCCAGCCCACGGCCGGTCCGGAAGCTCATCCCGCCCGGTCGCGCGGATCGTCGACCGGCACCGGGACGCCGGCGATGACGTCGGCCAGGACCCGTTCGGCGGTCGCGCCGTGGAGCGAGCTGTCCAGGTCGACCCGGAGCCGGTGCCCGAGCACGGCGGGCGCGATCTCCCGGATGTCGTCGGGCAGCACGAAGTCCCGACCGGCGAGGAACGCCGCCGCCTGCGCCGCGCGGAACAGCGCGACGCTCGCCCGAGGGCTGCCGCCGAGCTCGATCTCAAGCCGGTCGCGCGTCCCGGCGACGATCGCCACGAGGTAGTCGGTGAGCTCGTCGGCGACCCGGACCAGGCGGGCGCCCTCGCGTAGTCCGGCGATGCGGTCAGACGGCAGGACCATCGGGACGTCCAGCAGGGGATCGACCGCGACGGCGTACCGTCCGGCGATCCTTCGCTCGGCCGCGGCGCCCGGGTAGCCGAGCCGGAGCCGGAGCATGAACCGGTCGAGCTGCGCCTCGGGCAGGGCGAACGTACCCTCGTACTCGATCGGGTTCTGGGTGGCCAGGACGAGGAACGGATCGGGCAGCGCCCGGGTCACCCCCTCGACCGAGACCTGGCGCTCCTGCATCGCCTCGAGCAGCGCCGATTGCGTCCGCGGGGTCGCTCGGTTGATCTCGTCGACCAGCAGGACGTTGGTGAAGACCGGGCCCTCGACGAAGCGGAGGCTCATCCCGGTCATCGGCGATCCATCGATGATGCTCGCGCCGGTGACATCGCTCGGGAGCAGGTCGGGCGTGCCCTGGACGCGCCCGAACCCGAGGCCGAGCGCGCGCGAGAAGGCGCGGGCGAGGAGGGTCTTGCCGACCCCGGGGACGTCCTCGATCAGCGCGTGACCGTCGGCCAGCAGCGCGACCGCCAGGAGCCTGAGCGGCTCATCGGCGCCGACGACCGCGATCGCGACCGCTTCCCGGAGCGCCTGGAACGCCCGGGCGGCGTCGGCCGCCGTCGAGGGCGCGGTCGGTCCGGCGCCCGTGCCGGAGGGGGGGCTCGGGGTGGTCATGCGTTCGGCGTCGGTCACGTGGGGCTCCGGTCCGGGTCGAACAGGTCGCCCAAGGGTACGTCCCGTCGCGGCATCTCGTTCACTCGCCGGAACGTCCCGTCTGTGGCAGGATGCGGCGCATGGCGGCCCGTGAGCTTCCGATCCGGAGCGACCCTGGGTTCTCGCTCCCCGCATTCAGCCGATTGGCCCCGCCACCTCCACCCGAGCTGGTGTCGTCCCGGATCGAGGCGCACTCGAGCCTCGGCGACGTGGTCGTCGACCTGCATGGACGCGGCGGCTGGATCGCCCGGGCCGCCGTCGATCGGCAGCGTCGCGCGGCGTCGCTCGAGACGAGCCCGCTCACCCGGCTCCTCGCCGAGGTCGTCCTGCGGCCGCCGGACGTGCGCCATCTCGACGCGGCGTTCCAGGCCATCGCCGCCGCCCCGCGCGAGCAATCCGCTCTCAAGGTCTGGCTCGGGGAGAAGTACGCCAGCCGATGCGTGACCTGCGGTCGCAGCGTCGTCCTCGACGAGATCGTCTGGGAGACGGTCCCGGACGCCGCACCGCGTCCCGTCCACAAGCACTATCGGTGCGCGGCCTGCCGTGACCAGGTCGGCGGAGGCGACCAGCGTCACGGCTCGATCGACGATGCCGACCTGGCTCGGATCGACGCGACCGACCCCCGCGGGCCCGCCTGGCGGACGGTCCGGGACCGCTTCCCGACCGTCGACGGCGACGACGCCCTGGTCGAGCAGCTCCTCGACCTCCACACGCCGCGTCAGCTCGTGGGCCTGCAGGCGATCCTCGAGCGGATCGAGGGCGACCTGCGCTCGGCGCCGGTCGAGGCTGCGATGCGGCTGGCGCTGCTCCATGCGCTCCTGCCGGCCTCGCGCCTGAACGGCTATCCGGGCCGGATCGCGAACCTCCGCATCAGCGGCGGCCGGATCCGCCTGCCGGCCGGCGGCCAATGGCGCGAGCGCAACCCGTGGCTCGCGTTCGAGGACGGGTTCCGCATCGTCCGCGGCTTCGTCCAGCGCCTCGAGGGCTCGCCGCAGGGGCTGATGACCGCCCGCTTCGGCGAGGACATCCAGAGCCTCAGCGAGGGCATGGCCAACGTGGTGGTGCGGCTCGGGACGCCGTCGTCGTTCCGTGCCCTCGAGGGCGAGGCGGATGCGCTCGCCGGCTTGGCCGATCGACCCCGCGTCCGGCTCGTGCTCGGTCAGCCGCCGCAACGCCCCAACGTCGAGCGGCTGTCCTATGCCTACTTCGCGACCGGCTGGGTCCTCGGTCGCGACGCGGCCTCGCTCCTGCCGCTCGAGGCGGTCTTCGGCGGTTCGGGCCGCGCACCGTGGGGCTGGCAGTCGACCGCGATCCGCCGGGCGTTCGATGCGGTCGCGCCGCTCCTCGCGCGCGATGGGCGCGCCGTCCTCATCCTCGAGCCGGGCGGCCCGGAGGGGCTCGTGGCCGCCGCGCTCGGTGGGGTTGCCGCGGGGTATCGGCTCGTGGCGGCGCGGCTGGCCGAGCCGGGCGAGGAGATCGGCGGCACGGTGGAATTCGTCCCGCCCGGCGCGTCGGTCCCGGTCGGACCGCGGACCCGCGCCAACGTCACGCTTCCTCACGTGCCCGGCGGCGCCGGCGACCCCGATGCCGTCCCCGGACGCGGGCTGTTCGCCCCGCCGGAGCGATTCGACCGGACCCGCTCCTCGGAGGCCGACGTGGCCCGGACCGTGACCGATACCACCGTGGAGATCCTCCAGGCACGGGGCGAGCCGGCTCGCTATGAGCGGCTCCTCGGCGAGATCCTCGTCGGACTCGACCGAGCGGGCCAGCTCCGACGGCTGGTGTCCCACCGCGGCGGCCCGGACGACGGCGCCGACGACGGGCCCGAGGTCGTGGACCAGGTCGAGGCCTGGCCGAGCAGCGACCGGACGCCCGAGCCGGACCCGGATCGCCCGGTCGGCGGCTCGTCCGAGGACGGTCCGTCGGCCACCGGCGGCGACGTCGACGACGCGGTCGCCGGCGGTCCGGCACCCGACGGCCGCACGTCGTCGGCGCCCAGGGTCGGCTCGTCCGCCAAACCGCTCCGCGAGCCCGCCGCGGCCGCGGCGGGGGATCAGGTGGAGCGGCTCCTGACGATCATCCGCGACGAGCTCGGACGGCCGAGCCATCGTCGTCTCCACGAGATCGAGCCCGGCCGCTGGTGGCTGTCCGACCCGGTCGACATCGCCGCGGCCGCCCTGCCCCTCGCGGACCGTGTCGAGTGGGCCGTCTACAGCCTCCTGTCGACCGCCGGGAAGCTGTCGGAGTCCGGGTTCAACGAGCGGATCGCCGCGCTCTTCACCGGGCACGACCTGCCGGACGAAGCGTTGGT
Source organism: Chloroflexota bacterium (assembly GCA_017881905.1). GTDB lineage: Bacteria > Chloroflexota > Limnocylindria > Limnocylindrales > CSP1-4 > Chersky-267. The sequence goes on along the minus strand of JADGQI010000125.1, from coordinate 3,079 downwards.
CGCCGCCTGCCTCGAGAGCTACCGGAGCATGGCCAGCACGCCCGACCGGATCGTCACCTCGGACGACCTGCTCCGTCGCTCCCACGAGCACAGTGAGATCGTGGCCGACCTGGTCGACGTCGGCCATCGGCTCGGGATGCGCGCCTGGATCGCGACGCGCGAACAGGTCCGGCGCGTCCGCGGGCACTACCTGGCCGACTGGCTGGACGACAGCGAGCGTCGCCAGGGGCCGCCGCGGGTCGGCCGGGCGCGACCGGAGTCGGTCGACGAGATCGACGTCGTCTGGCAGGTCCGGGGACGGGCCAGCTTCCTGTTCGAGGTCGAGTGGACGGCGATGCTCGGCGAGCCGCTCCTGCGCCGGGCGGCCCTCATCCCGCCGGCCGAGGACATCGTGCGGTTCCTCGTCGTCGTGCCCGAGCGGACGGAGCTGCTCCGCTACAAGCTCGAGCGGTCGCCGCTGTTGCGGACCGCGCTCGAGGACGGCAACTGGCACATCCTCAAGGCGAACCACCTGCGCGCCTTCGCCGCCCACGAGACGCTGACGCTGGCCGATCTCGAGCCGTACCTGGGCATCGATCCGGCGATCGAGCATCGGGCCGGCGAGCAGATGCCGCTGTTCGGGGGTTGAGCCCCGCGATGTACTCTGGTGAAACTCGGTGGGCCGGCTTCGGCTGCCCGTGACCGTGCCCGATCCGACCGGCGGACCCACTCCGACACATCCGACAGGAGGCTCCTCGGTGTCCCAGCTCGATCCAGGTTCGCCCGTCAACCTCCTCGCCGATCGCTTCTGGGAGGCGATCCTGGCCGAGGAGCCGACGACCGCCACGATGTATGGCGACGATCGTTACGACGATCGGCTGGAGGACCCGAGCCCCGAGGGTCGGGCGCGCCGGCGCCGGTTGATGGAGACGACCCTGGCCGAGGCCGCCACGATCGACCTCGACGCCCAGTCGCTCGAGGACCGGATCACCCTGGACATGATCCGGGTCGTGTGCGAGCTCGGGATCGTCCAGGACGACCAGCGGACCGACCTCCTCAAGATGGTCGACCAGATGGCCGGGCCGCAGACCCTCCTCCCGCAGGTCGTGATGTTCCAGCCGGCCGACACGCCCGAGCGGTTCGAGCGACTCGAGGCGCGCCTGCGCGCCTACGAGGGTTACATGGCCGCCAACCGCGAGCTCCTGCGCGAGGGCATCGCGTCGGGCCTGACCGCGCCCCGGATCGTCACCGAGCGGACGATCGCCCAGCTCGAGCGGCTGACGATGATCCCGGCCGAGGAGTCGATCATCACCACCGGCGCGCGGGTCGCCTCGGAGACGGACCGCGCCAGGGTCGCCGACATCGTCCGCGAGGTGGTCATCCCAGCCGAGCGGGCCTTCCTCGCCGCCCTCAAGGACGGCTACCTCGCGGCCAGCCGGGAAGAGCCGGGCCTGTGGTCGGCGCCGAACGGGGACGCCCTGTATCGGACCCAGATCCGGTCCTGGACGACGCTCGACATCGACCCCCAGGAGGTCCATCGGATCGGGCTCGAGGAGCTCGAGTCGATCGAGGCGGAGCGCCGGACGATCGCCCGGGCCGAGGGGTTCGGCGACGACACGGCCGCTTATCGGGCCTCGCTTGCCGCCCAGGCGGACAACATCCCCGACACGGCCGAGATGCTGCTGGGGCGCGCCCGCGAGGACATCGACCGGGCGCTGGCGCTCGCCCCGAGCTACTTCGGCCGGCTGCCCCGGGCGGGTCTCGACGTCAAGGCGGTCGAGGAGTTCAAGGAGAAGGACAGCCCGTTCGCCTACTACATCCCGCCGACCACCGACGGATCCCGTCCGGGGATCTACTACGCCAACACCTACGACCTCCCGTCGCGGGTCTACACGAAGCTCGCCTCGACGACCTACCACGAGGCGGTGCCTGGCCACCACTTCCAGATCGCGCTCGAGATGGAGAACGAGACACTGACGACGTTCCGCCGCCTGGGCTCGCGGCTCGTCGGCGGGGCGTACGTCGAGGGTTGGGGGCTGTACGCCGAACGACTCGCCGACGAGATGGGCCTGTACCGGAGCGAGGCCGAGCGGTTCGGGATGCTCGACGGGCAGGCCTGGCGGGCGGCCCGCCTCGTCGTCGACAGCGGGCTCCATGGGCTGCACTGGCCGCGCCAGCGCTCGATCGACACGCTTCTGAGCGCCGGCCTCACGCCGACGGATTCGGTCATCGAGACGGACCGCTACATCTGCTGGCCCGGGCAGGCGCTGACCTACAAGCTCGGTCAGCGCGAGATCGAGCGCCTGCGCGCCCAGATCGCCGCCCGCGACGGCGCCGACTTCGATCTCCGCGCCTTCCACGACGCGGTCCTCGGCCATGGGTCACTGCCGCTCGCGACGCTCAGTCGCGAGCTGCCCAACTGGGTCGCCACCCCGGCGTAGCGCGGCAGGTGTCGGGCGGACCGATGGACCAGGCCGCGTTCTTCGACGCGATCCGGGCGGGGGACCTCGCCACCGTCGACCGGCTCCTCACGGCGCGGCCGGCCCTCGCCGGGGCGAGCGAAGGGACGGGCCAGTCGGCCCTGACGGTCGCCGCGTACCACGGGCAATGGCCGATCGTCGACCGGATCCGTGCGACCGAGCCAGACCTCGACCGGTTCGAGGCGGCGATCGTCGGCGATGTCGACCGCGTCACGGTCGAGCTCGACGAGGCCGAGCGCGAGGCCGAGATCGAGCGTGAGACCGTCGGCCGCCGGGAGCGGCGGCCGGCCGCCGGGGACGACGGGTCGACCGCGCCGGTGGACGAACGATCCGCCGACGGCTTCACCGCCCTCCACCTGGCGGCCTTCTTCGGGCGGCTCGACGTCGCCCGGATGCTCCTGGCGCGCGGCGCCGACCCGAATGCGTGGGCGACGGGCGGTCTTCGCGTCCAGCCGCTGCACAGCGCCGTCGCGGGCGGTCACGAGCAGGTCGCCGCGCTGCTCGTCGGCGCGGGCGCGGACGTGAACGCCGCCCAGGACGGTGGGTACACCCCACTCATGGGCGCGGCCCAGAACGGGCTCGCGGCGACCGTGGCGCTGCTCCTCGCCCACGGGGCGGAT
>JADGQI010000124.1 GCA_017881905.1 Chloroflexota bacterium | reverse complement strand
TCCTTGAGGAGCTGCGCGCCCATGTTCTCGAACGGGTCCTCGAGCTCGATGTCGCGAGCGATGGTGACGCCGTCGTTGGTGATCGTCGGGCTGCCGAACTTCTTGTCGAGGACGACGTTCCGGCCCTTCGGCCCGATCGTGACCTTGACGGCGTCGGCGAGGCGATCGATGCCACGCTTGAGCGAGCGACGAGCCGTCTCGTCGAAGATGAGCTGCTTAGCCAACGGGTGGGTCCCTCCGGGATGTGTGGGGAGTGGGAGCGGAGACCGAGGATCAGTCCTCGACGACCGCCAGGATGTCCTTCTGGCTGACGATCAGCAGGTCCTCGCCGTCGACCTTGAACTCGGTCCCGGCGTACTTCGCGTAGAGGACCTTCTGGCCCTCCTTGACGTCGATCGGCTCACGCTTGCCGTCGTCGAGCGTCCGACCCGGTCCGACCGCGAGGATCGTCCCCTCCTGGGGCTTCTCCTTGGCGGTATCCGGCAGGACGATGCCGCTCTTGGTCATCTCCTCCCGCGGCGTGGGCTGGACGACGACGCGGTCCCCGAGCGGGCGAAGCTTCTTCGTGAGTTTCTTCGCGGTGGCGGTGGCCAAGGTGCGATCCCTCCTGTGACGGCTCATCGGCCGTCGACCGTTCGACATTCGGGCCCCGGAGCGCGAACGCGACCGGCTGACCCGTTCCATGTGATCGAGTGCGTCGCATCGACCGCGCAGACAGCCCGTCAAGGCTCGTCGGTCGCTCTGCTTAGCACTCTCGATGCGAGAGTGCCAAAACTGTACCGAGCCGGGCGGTCGCTGTCAAGGCGACCCGGATGCGGGATCGCCCACGGCTCGACGATCAGGGGTGGGCGATCCGCAGCGTGAGCGTCAGATGGGCCGGGTCGTTCAGGACGGTCACGCACGTCGGCTGGTCCATCCCCACGATCCAGCCGCTGTTGCCCTCGAACTCGTCGTAGTTGACGACCTGGCGAAGCGCCTCGAAGTCCGGCTTCATGTCGTGCTTGCCGGTGTAGACCGGGCCGGTCAAGCCTTCGAGGGTCATGTTGCGGAAGCGGACCTGAAGGAACTGGTCGCCGGCCACCGTGATCGTCTTGCCGCTTCCGCTTTCGGTGAACGGGGGCTTGGTCGCGCTGACGGTCCCGGTCGGCGTTCCGGGGTTCTCACCGCCGGGCTGGAACTTGAAGACGACCTTGTCCACGGCGATGGACGACTGGACCGAGATGTCAACGAGGCGACCGCTCGGGAGCGTCCCGAGCCACTTCGGAAGGGCACACGCGGCGAACGATGCCGTCGGGCTGGGTGCGCTCGAAGGGACCGTCGTGGGGGTCGGCGAGGGCTCGATCGTCGGGGTCGGGCTGGTCGTCGGTGTCGGGCTCGCTGTCTGGGCCGACGCCGCAGGCGAACCGGGGGTCGGGCTGGGGCTCGAAACGGCGACCGCGGACGGCGATGCCGAGGCAGTCGGCGAGCACGCGATCAGGAGCGACCCGAGGAGCAGGACCAGCAGGCTGCGCATGCTCACTAGACGTCGCGCCGTGCGCGGCCGTGACGAACGAATGCGCGGTCGTACGCCGCCACGAGGCCGGCTCCCACGATCACGGGCTCCTCGGCGCGCTGCTCGGCGACCCATCGAGCGGTGACCGCCACCCATTCGGGCTCGTTGCGCTTGCGCGGGGCGCCCGGCGGCGACAGGAACGGGGAGTCCGTCTCGACGAGCAGCCGATCCGCGGGAACCAGCCGGACGACCTCCGCGCTCGCCTCCTCGCCGGACCGGAAGACCAGCCCGCTGAACGAGATCGCCAGCCCGAGGTCCAGGACGAGCTTGGCGTAGTCGACCGGCCCGGAGAACGAGTGGATCACGGCCGGCGGGCGGTCGCCGAACACGTCTCGACCCGCAGCCGCACCGAACCCGGCCGCGCGAAGCTCCCGGACGAGCAGGTCTTGCGCGTCGCGCTCCCCCGCCTTCGAGCGGCAGTGAAGGATCGCCGGCTTGCCCGTGGCCAGAGCGAGTGCGAGGTTGCGCCGGAGGTTCACCAGCTGGTCCTCGAGCGACGAGAACGCCCGATCGGTGTCGAGACCCGTCTCCCCGATCGCCACGACGCGTGGGTCGTCTGCGAGACGCACGATCCGGGCCCAGTCCGCCGCGCCGACCCTCGCCGCCTCGTGCGGGTGGACTCCGACCGCGACGTCGAGCCATCCGTACCGATCGATGAGCGCGAGGGCGTCCGACGACGACGCGGGATCCCAGCCCGGGACCAGGATCCGCTCGATCCCGGCGAGCCGGGCCCCCGCGACCACGAGGTCGACATCTCCGACGAATGGATCCGCCTGGAGGTGGCCATGGCTGTCGATCAGCCGCATCGCGTCGGTCCGGGCACCGCCGTCCTCCCGTCCGTTCAGCCGGCCGTTCAGCCGGCCGTCGGAGCGTCCTCCGCCTCGAGACGCGGGAACAACGGGAGCGGCGCGGACAATGTGCCCGGCTCAGCAGCGTGGGCACCCCAGCGGAGCTCATTGAGGAGCGGCGGCCCGTCGTTGCCGTCGGCGGCATAAGCATAGGCATGGTCGAGCTGGGCGAGCACCCGGGGCGCGGTGCCGGGCATGAACGGGGCGACCGCCAGACCGATCAGCCGACACGCCTCGACGAGGTCGCCGAGAACCGACGCCAGCCGTCGCTCGGCCTCTCCGTCCCCGGCCTTGGCGGCCTTGGCGAGGACCCACGGCTGCGCGGCGTCGACGAGCTTGTTGGCAGCTCCGACGAAGTCCCAGAGCACGGCCAGCGCCTCGTGCAGGAGACACGCCTCGATGCGCTCCCGGTAGCGGGTGACGACACCGGGCCAGGCGGCACCGAGGGCGGACTCGTCGACCGGGGCGGGCGCGGGACGGGCGCCGGCGAGGTAGCGGCCCGCCATCGATACCGTCCGGTTGACGAGGTTGCCGAAATCGTTGGCGAGGTCGGCGTTGTAGCGCCGGACGAACGAATCCCAGCTCACGTCCGCGTCACGGTCGAACGGGACCTCGCGGAGCGCGACGTACCGAGCCCCGTCCGCTCCGAATGCCGCGACGACCGAGTCCGGGTCGATGAGGTTGCCCCGGCTCTTGCTCATCTTCTCCCCGCCGGCCGCGAGCAGGAAGCCGTGGACCCACACCCGGCGGGGGGCCTCCAGGCCGGCACTCCACAGCATCGCCGGCCAGTAGATCGTGTGGAATCGGGCGATGTCCTTGCCGATCACGTGGAGGTCGGCCGGCCACCACCGGGCGAAGGCGTCGGGATCGGTCGGGAACCCGGCACCGGTGATGTAGTTGATCAAGGCGTCGTACCAGACGTAGATCGTCCCGGCCTCCGGATCCCAGCTTCCGTCCTCACGCTGCGCGGTCTCGCCGTTCTCCGCGATCGGGAATGGGATCCCCCAGTCAGCGCCCGCTCGGCTGATCGAGAAGTCCTCGAGACCGCCACGGATGAACCCGAGCATCTCGTTGCGGCGGTAGGCCGGCTGGACGAAGTCGGGGTGGTCGGCGTAGTGGCGCTCGAGCCGCTCCTGGTAGGCGGACAACCGGAAGAACCAGTTCCGCTCGGAGAGCCACTGGAGGGGAACGTCGGGATGGTTCGGGCAGATCGTCCCGCGCGACGTCTCCTGCACGTCGGACGCGTTCCGGAACCCCTCGTTCGGGCAATACCACCCCTCGTAGGTGCCGGGGTAGATGTCACCGTTGGCGTAGGCCCGGCGGACCATCTCCTGCGCCGCGAGGACGTGATCCGGGTCGGTCGTCCGGATGAACCGGTCGGGGGCGATCAGCAGGGCTTCCTCAGCCGACGTGAACAGCGCCACCTGATCGTCGACGAACGCCCGCGGCGAACGGCCCTCTGCGGCGGCCTGTTGGGCGATGTTGACCGAATGCTCGTCGGTCCCGGTCAGGAACCGCGTCTCGTCCCCGACCATCCGATGCCAGCGGGCGATCGCGTCGGCGCCGACGACCTCGTACAGCGTGTGCAGGCCGGGCCGGCTGTTGGCATAGGCGATCGCGGTCGTGACGTAGAAGCGCTCGGGTGGCGTCATGGCCGGCCGATGGTAGCAGGCGCCGACGGCCGACCGATCGAGCCTCCCGACGTCAGGCGGAGGTCGTCCCCGCGACGTCATCCGCGGCGTCGCCGACCGCATCCGCGGCACGGGCCCCCGTGTCCCCCGCGGCATCGGCGGCGCGCGAGGCCGCGTCGCGAGCGGTCGAGGTCGCATCGGCCGCCGTGTCGGCCGCCGTGTCGGCGGCATCGCCGGCGCCGTTCGACATCGTCGACTTGACCTTGTCGCTCGCGTCCTCGCCCGCCTGGCGGACGTCCGAAGCGAACGTCCGGCTGCGCTCGGCGAGCTTGGTCCCGATGTCGCCGGTCGCGACGGCGACCTTCTCCGCCCAGGGACCGGCCGCATCGCCGGCCTTGGCGGCCACGTCGGCCGCCTTGGCAGCCACGTCGCGCACCGCCGGGCTGGCCTTCTCGGTCGCACTCTTGATCGTCGGACCGGCTTTCTCGGCGATGTCGTGGGCGATCGACGCGACGGTCTCGCTGATCGTGGTCACGATCGATCCGAGATCGCGAGCACCGTTCGCGGCACCGGGATCGGCGTCGTCGGCGTGGGTATGGGCCTCGTCGTGGTCGTGCGCCTCGTCGTGTGCGTGGCCGTGCGTCTCGTCGGCCGTCGGGTTCGTCTCTTCGTCGCTCATCGGGGCGTCCCTCCTCGGTCCAGCGGGCGGTCTCGCCCTGTGGGTCCCGGTGATTCTGCACCGGATCGACGAGACCGGCCAGCGCGGGCGGATCGACGTCGCCATCCGGTCGTGCATCGGGCCCCCACTCCGGGCTCAGTGACGGAAGTGGCGGACGCCGGTCAGGAGCATCGCGGCACCCGCCGCATCGGCGGCCGCGATGACCTCGGCGTCGCGAACCGAGCCGCCGGGCTGAGCGAAGGCGCTGACCCCGGCGTCGAGACAGACCTGAACGGCATCCGGGAACGGGTAGAACGCGTCTGAGCCGCACGCGGCGCCGACGGTCGACCCGTCGCCCGAGATCGAGCGGGCCCGGTCGACGGCCTGCCGCGCCGCATCGACCCGGCTCGTCTGGCCCGAACCGAGACCGACCAGTCGGCCGTCCTTGACCAGGACGATCGCGTTGCTCGTCACGCCCCGGCACAGTCGCCAGGCCAGGTCGAGGTCCCGCCGCTCGGCCTCGGACGGAGGTCGGGCCGTCGCCAACGACCAGCTGGCCAGGTCGTCCGGGAGGGTATCCGGGGTACTGACGAGGACGGCCCCGCCGGCGGTCCGGATCGCACCGAGCGGGTCCGGTCGTTCCGGGAACTCGGCAGGCCCGCTCCCGAGCGACGGATCGACGACGAGCCGGAGGTTGGGCTTGGCGGCGAGGACCGCCAGCGCATCGGCGTCGAATGCCGGGGCCACGACGACCTCGAGGAAGATCGCCGTGAGCGCCCCCGCCAGAGCGCCGTCGACGGTCCCGGTCAGGCCGACGACGCCGCCGAAGGCCGATACCGGGTCACCGGCGAGCGCCGCTTGCCAGGCCTCGAGCAGCGTCGGACGTTCCGCGGCCCCGCACGGGTTGGTGTGCTTGACGATGACGCAGCCTGGCCCGTGCAGGGTCCGGGTCAGCGCCGCCACCGCCGCCGCGTCGAGCACGTTGTTGTAGCTCAGCGACTTGCCCTGGAGCGGCGGCGTTCCCGACGCGAACGGACCGTCGGGCGCGGTGCCGGGTCGCCGGTAGCGAGCCGCGGCCTGGTGCGGGTTCTCGCCGTAACGGAGCGTCTCCACCTTCTCGAGCCCGATCGTCAGGGTCGGCGGGTAGGGGTCGGTCGCGCCCGGCAATCCCGGCTCGTCCGGAAGATCGATACCCGCGGCGGCCATCCGCCCGGGCAGCTCTGCGGCGATGCGCGCGTCGTAGGCCGCGGTGTGACGGAACGCCTCGACGGCCAGGGCGGACCGCAGGCCGGACGGTACCGCACCGTTCCCGGCGAGGGCGTCGAGGACGGATGGGTAGCGGCTCGGGTCGGTGACGATCGCCACGCTGGCGTGGTTCTTGGCAGCGGCCCGGACCATCGACGGTCCGCCGATGTCGATCTCCTCGACGAGCGCGTCGAAAGCGATCCCCGGTCGCTCGGCGGCGGCGGCGAACGGGTACAGGTTGACCACGACGAGCTCGAACGGCGCGATCCCCGCCGCGACCAGCTGGCGCCGGTGATCGACCAGCCGACGATCGGCCAGGATCCCGCCGTGGACCCGCGGATGGAGGGTCTTGACCCGACCGTCGAGCATCTCCGGGAACCCGGTGATCGCGGCCACATCGGTGACCGGCAACCCGGCGTCCCGCAACGCCCGGGCCGTCCCGCCGGTGGACACCAGCTCGAAGCCGAGCCCGACGAGGCCTCGACCGAGGTCGACGAGGCCGGTCTTGTCGCTGACCGACAGGAGCGCGCGCCGCGGCTGAGGCGTCGCGGCCTCGGCCCGTTCGACGTCGATCGTCACCCGGTTCGTTCGGGGGTCCAGCGCCAACGCCCCGGCGAGCGCGAGCGCGACGGTCCGCGGCAGTAGCCGATGCTCGACGGCCTGGATCCGCGACCGGAGCGCGGCCTCGTCGTCCGTGGCCAGGACCGGGACGGCCTCCTGCGCCACGATCGGGCCCCCGTCGAGCGTGGCATCGACGAGGTGGACGGTCGCCCCACTGACCGCCGCACCGTGGGCAAGCGCATCCGCGACCGCGTGCGCACCGGGGAACGCGGGAAGCAGGGCCGGATGCACGTTGAGGATCCGGGCCGGGAACGCCGCCAGCGTGACGGGCCCGACGATCCGCATGTACCCCGCCAGGATGACCAGGTCGGCCGAGACCGAGACCAGCGTCGCGGCGAGGGCGGCGTCCTCCTCGGCCCGCGCGACCTCATCGTCGCGCCGGGCGCCCGGCACCAGCGCGGTCTCGATCCCCTGCTCCACTGCCCAGTCGAGGGCCGGGCAGGGACGATCCGCGAAGACCAGGACGATCGTCCCGCCCAGCTCGCCGCGATCGGCAGCGGCCGCCAGCGCCCGCAGGTTCGAACCACGACCGGACACGCCGACGGCGATCCGGCCGGGTCGTCCGGTCACCGGAGTGACCCCTCGGCGTATCTCCCACCCGACGACGGGCGCTCCACGACGTCGCCGACCTGCCACGCCGCGATCCCTTCGGCCTCAAGGGCCGCCACCGTGACGTCGACCGCCTCGGGCGCCACGGCAACCACCATCCCGAGCCCGCCGTTGAACGTCGCCCGGATCTCGTCGTCCTCGAGGCCCCCGAGCGCCCCGAACAGGCGCATCACCGACGGCATCGGCCAGATCGTCGGGTCGAGTCGCGCCGCCAGGTCGGTGCCGAGCATCCGTGGGACGTTGCCGGGCAGACCGCCGCCGGTGATGTGGGCGATGCCGAGGAGGTCATGTCCGGCCCCCTCGAGGACGGCCCGCAGCCGCAGGATCGCGCCCGCGTAGATCGTGGTGGGGGTCAGGAGCACCTCGCCGAGGGTCGCCAGCGAGAGGTTCGGCTCGGCCGCGAGGGCCGCCTCCGTGGTCGCGTCGCCGATCGAGCGTCGGAGCCGTTCCTGATAGGGCGAGCGCAGGTCGAGGTCGTACTGGGCCAGCAGCGCCCGCACCAGCGAGAACCCGTTGGCGTGCAGGCCCGAGGCCGCCAGGCCGACGATCGCATCGCCCGCGCGGATCCCCGAGCCGTCGATCGACCGGTCGCGCTCCATGACGCCGACGCAGAACCCGGCGAGGTCGAACTCGTCGCCGCCCATCATCCCGGGGTGCTCTGCGGTCTCGCCACCCACGAGGGCGCAGCCCGCGATCCGGCAGCCGGCGGCCACCCCGCCGACCAGCTCGGCGACGTTGCCCGGGTCGAGCCGTCCGACGACGACGTAGTCGAGGAAGAACAACGGGGCGGCACCACTGCACACGACGTCGTCGGCGCACATCGCCACGAGGTCGATCCCGATCGTGTCGAAGCGATCGAGGGCGGAGGCGATCGCGGTCTTCGTCCCGACCCCGTCCGTGGCGCTGACCAGGATCGGGTCGCGCATGCCGGCCGGCAGACCGACCGAGCCGGCGAACCCGCCCAGGCCCGACAGGACCTCCGGTCGACGGGTCGACTCGACCGCGTCGCGGATGAGCTCGACCGTCCGCTCGCCCGCGGTGACATCGACACCCGACCGGACGTACGACCGGCGGAGGTCAGCCACGCCCACCGGACCCAGGGGCGATCGGCAGCGCCAGGCCGGGCCCGGGTTCCTCCTCGAGCATGAACTTCCGGCTCCGAGCGTCGTACGGGACGGGCTCGGGATAGTTGCCGTCGAAGCACGCGAAACAGAACCGGTCGTACGGCAGATCGAGCGCGGTCAGGACCCCCGCGATCGACAGGTAGCCGAGCGAGTCCGCGCCGATGAACTCGCGGATCTCCTCGGTGGAGTGGGTCGAGGCGATGAGCTCGGTCTCGATCTGCGTGTCGATCCCATAGAAGCATGGGTGGTAGATCGGCGGAGCGCTGATCCGGACGTGGACCTCGGCCGCGCCCGCCTTGCGCAGGAGGGCGACGATCTGCTTCGTCGTTGTCCCGCGGACGATCGAATCGTCGACGACGGTCAGTCGCTGCCCGCGGACGACCTCGCGCAACGGGTTGAGCTTCATCGTCACGCCCCGATGACGCAGGGTCTGGGACGGCTGGATGAACGTCCGCCCGGTGTACCGGTTCCGGACCAGGCCCTCGCGGTACGGGATGCCGGACCGCTCGGCGTAGCCCGCGGCGGCTGGTGCTCCGGTGTCCGGGACGGGCATCACCAGGTCGGTCGCGACCGGATGCTCGTCGGCCAGCTGCATGCCCATCCGCCGGCGGACCTCGTACAGGTTGCGGCCTTCCATGTACGAATCCGGTCGTGCGAAATAGATCAGCTCGAACACGCACAGGGCCGGCTTGGCGTCGGCGAACCGGACCGACCGCGGCGCGCGACCCGGCTCGAGCACGACGATCTCACCCGGCTCCACGTCGCGCACGAACTCCGCGCCGACGATGTCGAGCCCCGTCGTCTCCGAGCTGAGGATCCAGCCGGCGCCGGCGTCATCGTCGCCCCACAGGCCGGGCTCGAGGGCGCCGTCGACGGCATCCGGGGCCGGCAGCCGGCCGAGCACGAGCGGACGGAACCCGAACGGGTCGCGGACGCCGATGACCCGGCGCTCGTCGAGCACGACCAGGCTGTACGCGCCGTGCACTCGAGGCAGCACCCGGACCAGGGCATCGACGGTGTCCGCGGCCGGCTCGTCGGCGAGGAGCGCGGTCAGGAGCTCCGTGTCGGTCGACGCGGGCAGGCGCGTCCGTCCGCCGCGGAGCTGGCCGAGAAGCTCCCGGGTGTTGACCAGGTTGCCGTTATGACCGATGGCGACCGCCCGCCGGGGCCCCAGACGGAACGTCGGCTGGGCGTTCTCCCAGACCGTCGAGCCCGTCGTCGAGTACCGGCAGTGGGCGATCGCCAGATTCCCGCGCAGGCTGGGCAGGCGCCGCTCATCGAGGACGGTGGCGATCATCCCGAGGTCCTTGTAGAGCATCAGCTCCCGACCGTCGCTGACGGCGATCCCGGCGGATTCCTGCCCGCGATGCTGGAGGGCGAACAGCCCGAGGGCGGCGATCTGGGCCGCCTCGGAGTCTCGGCCGGACGGAAGGACGACCCCGAACACGCCGCACATCTCAGCGGTCCTCCGGCAGCGACGCTGACTGTCCGTCCTCACCGAGCGCCCGGGCGAGACCCGACCACCACGCGTGAGCGAGATCCGCGATCGGCACGTCGACCGCATCGGCGATGCGCGAGCCGCGCTCCTCGGCGGCGCCGGTCGCGCCGAGGCCGGCCAGCTCGATCAGGAGCCGGTCGCCCCCGACCGTCCCGAGCTCATCCACCGGGAGCCCGTGCTGGCGGGCGAGGAGGATCAGCGCCGGGGCATGCCGCGGACGACAGCTCGCGATCAGTCGCGACGGGCTTTCGCCGAACAGCTCGACCGCCGGAGCCCCGGCGATCGGGAGGCGGAGCACCGCGCCGATGCCAGCGTCGGGACCCCAGATGCATGCCTCGGCGATCGCCACGGCGAGCCCTCCCCCGCTCACGTCCTGGGCGGAGGCGACGAGACCCCGAGCGATCGCCTCGCGGATGAAGGCCTGGAGCGCCCGCTCGCGGGACAAGTCGAGCGACGGCGGACCGTCTTCAGAGGCGAGACCGGCGAGCTCGGCGTAGGCGCTGCCGAACAGGCCCGGGGTCGACGAGCCGACCAGGACCACCGAGTCGTCCGCGGCCGTGAACCCGGGCCCGACGCAGGTGGCCACGTCGTCGAGCAAGCCGACGACGCCGATCTCGGGCGTCGGCGCGATCGCCCCCGTGGGCGACTCGTTGTACAGCGAGACATTGCCGCCGGTGACCGGCAGCCCGAGGGCGCGGCAGGCGTCGCCGAGCCCGCGGACGCCCTCCTGCAGCTGCCAGAACGCCTCCGGCCGGGTCGGATCGCCATAGTTGAGGCAGTTCGTGACCCCGAGCGGCCGAGCCCCGGTGATCGACACGTTGCGGGTCGCTTCGGCGACGCTGAGAGCGGCTCCGAGCCACGGGTCCACCCGGCCGACCGACTGGTTACCGTCCGTCGCGGCCACGAGCGCCTTGGTGGTGCCCTTGATCCGGAGGACGGCCGCCCCGCGACCGGGCCCGGCGACGGTGTTGGCCTGGACGTGGCTGTCGTACTGCTCGTGGACCCAGTGCCGGCTCGACAGGTTCGGGCCGCCGAGCAGCGACACGAGGACGGCGCCCGGATCCATCCCGCGCTCGGGCAGGCCCGCCGTCGGCTCGACGTCGCTGCCGGGCGCGGGGGCGGCGCGGCGGCGCGGCGGTGGTGTCGCGAGACGGTCGTGGACGATCGCCTCGCTGGTCAGCGCCGGCGCCGGGATCCGGGCGAGCTCGACGGCCCCCTGGTTCGGGCGGCCGTCCGGGTCGAGACCGCCCTCGACGATCGTGACGTCCCCGTCGGCGGTGACCCGACCGATGATCGCGGACGGCAGACCCCACCGCCGGCACACCTCGTGGACGTCGTCCCACCGCTCCGGGCGGACGACCGCGAGCATGCGCTCCTGGGACTCCGAGATCATCACCTCGAACGGGGCCATCCCCGGCTCGCGGCGCGGGATCGCGTCGAGGTCGACAAGGATGCCCGTGCCGGCCCGATCGGCGGTCTCGGACGTCGCGCAGGTGATCCCGCCGGCGCCGAGGTCCTGGAGCCCCTCCACCAGGCCGCGCTCGATGAGCTCGAGGCTCGCCTCGATGAGCAGCTTCTCGGCGAATGGATCGCCGACCTGCACGGTCGGACGCTTGGACGGCTCGTCGGCACCGAACGTGGCCGAAGCGAGGACCGACGCGCCGCCGATCCCGTCGCGGCCGGTCGTCGACCCGAACAGGACCGCCAGGTTTCCCGGACCGGGCGCCGATGCGAGGGTCAGCAGCCGCTCCTCGAGCAGCCCGATGGCCATGACGTTGACCAGCGGGTTGCCGCCGTAGGTGGGGTCGAACACGAGCTCGCCGCCGACGGTCGGGACGCCGACGCAGTTGCCGTACCCGCCGACACCGCGAACGACCCCGTTGACCAGGTGCCGGGTGTGCGGGTCGGACGGGTCCCCGAAGCGCAGCGCGTCCAGGACCGCGATCGGCCGCGCGCCCATCGTGAAGATGTCGCGCAGGATCCCGCCGACACCGGTCGCGGCACCCTGGTACGGCTCGACCGCGCTCGGGTGGTTGTGCGACTCGATCTTGAACGCGACGGCGAGCCCGTCCCCGATCGAGATGACGCCAGCATTCTCGCCGGGTCCCGCGACCACGCCTTCGCCGGCGGTCGGTAGGGTTCGGAGCAGCGGCTTCGAGCTCTTGTACGAGCAGTGCTCGCTCCACATCACGCTGAACATCGCCAGCTCGAGGTCGTTCGGCGCGCGACCGAGCTTGGTCCCGATGACCCCGAGCTCCTGGTCGGTCACGCCCAGGCGTCGATGGAGCGGCTCGTCGACGACCGGCGGCACGGCCACGCTGCTCATCGGGCGGTCCTCATCGGGCGCCGATCGTGACCACGACCGGTCGGTCGCCGTGGGCCCGTTCGGCGGCACTGTCGACGAGCGAGCGGACGATCCCGAGCCCGTCGTCGGTCCCGAGCACGGTCTCGACCGCGGTCTCCGGGTGCGGCATCAGGCCGGCGACGTTGCCGGCTGCGTTCGTCACGCCGGCGATCGCCCGGAGCGACCCGTTGGGGTTCGCCCGATCCTCCTCGCCGCCCGCGACGCTGCCATCGAGGTGGACGTACCGGAACAGCACTCCGCCGGCCGCCTCGAGGGTGTCGAGCGCGTCCGCGTCGGCGTAGTAGCAGCCCTCGCCGTGGGCGACCGGCATGCGCAGCGGACGACGAGCGTCGATCGCCCGGGTGAACGGCGAGTCGAGCCGCTCGGCCATGATCGCGATCTCGCGCGACACGAACCGGAGGGACCGGTTGCGCAGCAGCGCGCCCGGCAGCAGGCGGGCCTCGGTCAGGACCTGGAAGCCGTTGCAGATGCCCAGGACGTGCCCGCCTCCGTCGGCGAAGGCCGCGACGGCCTGCATCACGGGCGAGAACCGCGCGATCACCCCGGCCCGCAGGTAGTCGCCGTAGGCGAACCCACCCGGCAGGACGATCCCGTCGACGCCCTGGAGGTCCGCCGACTCGTGCCACAGGACGACCGGTTCGGCGCCGGCGACCCGGAGCGCGTTGACCGCGTCGATATCGCGGTTCGACCCCGGGAACAGGACGACGCCGATGCGGACCATCAGGCCGGGACGCCGTCGCCCGCCGGCGAGGTCGCGGCCGAGAGCTCGCCGAGGAGCTCGATCGCGAACGTCTCGATCAGGGGATTGCTGAGGAGCTCGCCCGCCAGTCGCTCGACGAGCGTCCGGGCCGCCGCCTCGCTCGGAGCGTCGACGGTCAGCTCGACCCGTCGGCCGACCCGGATCGCCGAGACCCCGGTCACCCCGAGGTGGGGCAGGCTCCCCTCGACCGCCCGGCCCTGGGGGTCGAGGATGCCGTTCTTGGGGGTGACATTGACTGCGTAGCGGAATGCCGTCGCGGTGCTCATCGGGCGATGACGTCCTCCTCGAGATAGCGCGCGAACGAGGCGCCGGTGATCCGTTCGAATGCCTCGACATAGCGTGCCCGGGTGCCGTCGACCACGTCGGCCGGCAGCGCCGGTCCCGGCGCGGTCTTGTCCCACGGCTGGGTCTCGAGCCAATCGCGGACGTACTGCTTGTCGTAACTGGCCTGGGCGCGGCCAGGCTCGTACGCGGCGGCATCCCAGAAGCGCGAGGAATCGGGGGTCAGGACCTCGTCGATCAGGATGAGCTGCCCGTCGGGCAGGAGGCCGAACTCGAACTTCGTGTCGGCCAGCAGGATCCCGGCTCGGGCCGCGACCGCGGCCCCGAACCGATACAGCGCGATGGCGCGATCGCGGATCCGCTCGGTCAGCTCGTCGGCTGCCGCGAAGCCGAGCGGCCGGCCGCCGAGCTCGACGACCGCCAGACGGTCGACCATCGCGGACAGGTCGATGTTCTCGTCATGGTGGCCCGACTCGGCCTTCGTCGACGGGGTCAGGATGGGCTCCGGCAGGCGGTCGCTCTCGCGCAGACCGACCGGGAGACGCTGACCGCCGATCGCTCGCGTCCGCCGGTAGTCCTTCCACCCCGAGCCGGCGAGGTAGCCGCGGACGATGACCTCGATCGGGAGCACGAGCGCGCGCCGGCAGATCATCGACCGGCCGCCCAGATCGGCCGGGTCCACCGACAGCGATGCCGGGTCGAGCCCGGCGACATCGGCCGACAACAGGTGGTTCGGGACGATCGAGGTCGTCTCGGCGAACCAGAACCGCGACAGGCCGGTCAGGACCCGGCCCTTGTCGGCGATCGGAGTGGGCAGGACGACGTCGAACGCCGACAGGCGGTCCGACGCCACGAGGAGGAGACGCGCGTCGTCGAGGGCGTACAGGTCCCGCACCTTGCCCGAGCGGACGAAGCCGACGGTCGCGGTCATCGTGCGGTCGCCTCGATCCGGTCCAGCCGGGCCACGATCGTCGGTACATGACGGAGGAACGCCGCGTCGTCGAAGCACTCGTCCAGGCGGCCCAACGGCAGCGCCCGGGCGACGACCGGGTCGGTCGCCAGGAGCTCGCGCAGCGGCTGTCGCTCGTCGGCCGCCCGGAGGGCGCAGCGCTGGACGATCCCGTAGGCGTCCTCGCGACTCAATCCTCCGAGCTCGACCAGCGCGACGAGGACACGCGATGAGGCGTGGAGGCCGAGCCCGCGCTCGATGTTCTCGCGCATCCGCTCAGGCCGGGCGATCAATCCCTCGACCAGGCCGGTCATCCTGACCAGCATGTAGTCGAGCAGGATGGTCGCGTCCGGCAGGAGGACGCGCTCGGCGGAGCTGTGGCTGATGTCGCGCTCGTGCCAGAGCGGCTGGTCCTCGAGGGCCGCCCCCGCGTATCCGCGCAGCAGCCGGGCCAACCCGGCCATCCGCTCGGACAGGATCGGGTTGCGCTTGTGGGGCATCGCACTCGAGCCCTTCTGGCCGGCGCGGAATGGCTCCTGGAGCTCGCCGATCTCCGTGTGCTGGAGGTTGCGCACTTCCGTCGCGAACCGCTCCAGCGAGCCTCCGGTGATCGCGATGGCGACCAGCAGCGCCGCGTGGCGGTCGCGCTGGACGATCTGGGTGCTGACCGGATCGACGCGCAGGTCGAGCGCGGCCAGCACCTCCGCCTCGAACTCGGGGTCCAGGTGGCTGTAGGTTCCGACCGGCCCGGAGATCTTGCCGGTCGCGATCTCGGCGACCGCGTCGGCCAGGCGACGTCGGTCGCGGTCAAGCTCGAAGGCCCAGCCGGCCATCTTCGCCCCGAGCGTGGTCGGCTCGGCGTGGACCGAGTGGGTGCGCCCCATCATCACCGTCGCCGCCTCGGTCCGGGCTCGGGCGACGATCGCGGCCAGAAGCCGGTCGCAATCGGCCAGCAGGCGTTCTCCGGCGGCGCGGAGCTGGAGGGCGAGCCCGGTGTCGACGACGTCGCTGCTGGTCAGCCCGAGGTGGAGATAGCGACCCTCCGGCCCGACCGTCTCGGCGACCTGGCTGACGAAGGCGATCACGTCATGGTCGGTGGTCTGTTCGATCTCGGCGATCCGGTCGAGGTCGATCCGGGCACGGCTCTCGATCGTCGAGAACGCCTCGGCCGGGACAAGACCGCGGCCGACCTGCGCCCGGGCGACGGCGAGTTCCACCTTGAGCATCCCTTCGAACCGGGCGGCTTCCGACCACACGGCGCCCATCTCGGGCAACGTGTAGCGGCGGATCATCGGGCTCCACCCGTGATCGCGACCGCGGGAGCGGACTCGCCGGCGACCGGGTCGACGTCGATGCCGATGTCATGGCGTCGTTGCACGCCGTCCCAGGTGACGGTCTCGGCGCCGCGCTCGGCCAAGGCCCGCGCCGAGGCCAGGTCGTCGCCGCGACCGACGACGGTCAGGACCCGGCCGCCATTCGTGGCGTAGCCGTTCGGAGGTCGAGCGAGCGTTCCCGCGTGGAACACGAGGCAGC
Source organism: Chloroflexota bacterium (assembly GCA_017881905.1). GTDB lineage: Bacteria > Chloroflexota > Limnocylindria > Limnocylindrales > CSP1-4 > Chersky-267. Next base: position 4,515 of record JADGQI010000124.1, on the reverse strand, counting down.
CCAGCCGGACCGCCTCATCGAGCCCGCCGATCGTCTGACCGCGCTTCGGCGTCCCGGGGTAGCCCTCGGCCGCGAGGACGATCCCGACCGCGGCACCGGGCATCGTCGGGAGGGACAGGCTGTCGGCCGGCAGACGCTCGAGGACCGGGCCGAGATCGCCACGCGCGGCGGCGAGGAGGACCGGCCCGAGGGGTCCGGCCAGCCGCGGCAGGATGACCTGCGCCTCCGGGTCGCCGAGCCGGGCGTTGCACTCGAGCAGCACGGGGCCGTCGTCGGTCAGGATCAAGCCCGCGTAAAGGAACCCGCGGAACGGCGTCCCGCGTCGCGCGAGCTCGGCCAGGATCGGCAGATGGAACTCGGCGAGCAGTCGAGCGCCCGCATCGTCGGGAAGATCGGGAACGGGGCTGTACGCACCCATCCCGCCCGTGTTCGGGCCACGGTCACCGTCGCCGAGGCGCTTGTGGTCGCGCGCGACCGGCAGGGCGACGCCCCGATGCCCGTCGGTCACGGCGATCACGCTGATCTCCCGACCGAACAGGCGCTCTTCGATGACCACCCTCGGCGCGCCGGGCAGCCTTGCCATCGGGTCCGCTGTCTGCCTGAGCGCCCGGACGAGCGCGTCCTCGGCCGCGGCCACGTCGTCGCACACCGCGACACCCTTGCCGGCTGCGAGACCGTCGGCCTTGACGACCAGTCCGCTGCCCGACCCGGCGAGCGTCGCCGCGTAGGCCAGCGCCGCCTCGAGCTCGCCCGCCGCGAACGCCCGACTCGCGGCCATCCGGACCCCGGCCGCCGCGGCGACGTCGTGGCAGAACGCCTTACTCGTCTCGATCCGCGCTGCCGCCCGACTTGGTCCGAACACCGGGATCCCGGCCTCGGTCAGGGCGTCGGCGACGCCGGCCTCGAGCGGCGCCTCCGGCCCGATGACCACCAGCTCGGAGGCATGGCCCTGGGCGGCAGCGACGACCGCCGCCGGGATCAGCGCATCGACCTCACGGAGCGTCCGCACCCGTGGCTCGGTGCCGATCGCGGCATTGCCGGGAGCGACGGCCACCTCGTTGACGCCGGGCTCGCCGGCGAGCTTCCAGGCGAGGGCATGCTCGCGGGCGCCGCCACCGACGACGAGGATCCGGGTCGGCATGATCGGGAGGCTCATCCGGTTGCGACCGTCGGCCGATGACGCATCGGGCGGTAGGCGCGTTCGATGGTCTGGGTCCGTTCCGGTCCGACGGACACCAGCACGATCGGGACGCCGGCCGCCACCTCGAGGGCCGTGACGTAGCGCCGGGCGTTCTCCGGGAGCTCGGCCAGCGTCCGGACGCCGTTGATGGGCTCGGACCAGCCGGGGAACCGCTCGTAGACCGGCCGGGCCCTGGCCAGGACCTCGGCGCTCGACGGCCAGCGATCGACCCGCTGCTCATCGATGTCGTACGCGACGCACAGCTGGATCTCGTCGATGCCCGACAGGATGTCGATCTTGTTGAGCATGATGCTGCTGACGCTGTTGACGGCCACGGCGAAGCGCAGCGCCACTGCGTCGAACCAGCCGACCCGGCGCGGCCGACCGGTCACCGTCCCGAACTCGTGGCCACGCTCGGCGATGCCGGACCCGATCTCGTCAGTGAGCTCCGTCGGGTACGGGCCCGAACCGACCCGGGTCGTGTACGCCTTCATGACCCCGATGACCTCGTCGACCTGGAGCGGTCCGATCCCGCCGCCGGTGCAGGCGCCGCCGGCGATCGGACTGGACGAGGTCACGTACGGGTAGCTGCCGTGGTCGATGTCGAGGAGGGTGCCCTGGGCGCCCTCGAGGATGACATGGTCTCCACGACGAAGGGCGTCCTGGACCAGCCACGTCGTGTCGGCCAGGTGGGGTCGCAGGCGTTCGCCCCAGGCCATCGCCTGGGCGACCAGCGGCTCGGCGTCGAACGGGCTGGTACCCGGCATCGTGGCGAGCAGGGTGTTCTTGTCCGGCAGGACCCTGGCCAGGCGGTGGCGGAAGGTCGTCTCGTCGAGCAGATCCTCCATCCGGAGGCCGAGGCGCGACGCGCGGTCGGCATAGGTGGGTCCGATCCCACGGTTGGTCGTCCCGACCTTCTCTCCGTCGAGGCGCGTCTCCATCGCTCGGTCCAGGGCCACGTGGTACGGCATGATCACGTGGGCGTTGCGACTGACCCGGACCTTGGCGGTGTCGATGCCGCGGGACGTCAGCATGTCGAGCTCGCCGATCAGCGTCGCCGGGTTGACCACGACCCCCGGCCCGATGATGCAGGCGATGTGCGGGTAGAGCACGCCCGACGGCGTCAGCCGGAGCTTGAAGACCTCGTCCCCGAGGACGACCGTGTGCCCGGCGTTGTCGCCACCCTGGTAGCGGACGGCCATGGCGACCTGTTCAGCGAGGAAATCGGTCGTCTTGCCCTTCCCCTCGTCGCCCCACTGGAGTCCGACGATCACGGTGGCCGGCATCAGACCGGGATCCCTGGGCCGGAGCTGGATCGGTGGCCGCGGGGCGCGTCGGACGTGCCGCGGGGCGCGTCGGACGTGAAAAAGCCCCCGGCCGATGGGCCGAGGACCGGGATAGACTGCTCCCTTCGTCGAGCCGTCGGCGTTCCGACGATCCCCAGGGCGATGGGCGTTCGTCTCACGGGGCGAACGTTCCTCGAACGATGGGATTGATCTCCGTCAGGCGGGGCGGGCCCGCGTTCCGTCACTCGCGGAGTATAGCGCCGCAGGGACGACGGCCGCTCGTCCGGCCCGGCGCCGGACGCGGCCGGTGCGGGTCGCCGTGCCGGTGGCCGGGTCGCCGTGCCGGTGGCTGGCGCCGGCGGGCGGTGCCGGCGGGCGCTGCCGGGCGATCGGCGGAGGCGGTGCCGGGCGATCGGCGGAGGCGGTCCGGGGTCGGCGATGGGCGGTGCTGGGTGCCATGCCGGTGGCTGGCGCTGGCGGGCGGTGCCGGGCGATCGGCGGAGGCGGTCGGGGGGTCGGCGGTGGCGGTGCTGGGTGCCAGTGCCGTGCCAGTGCCGTGCCGGTGCCGTGCCAGTGCCGTGCCGGTGCCCGTGAGCGCCCTCATACCACGGCCATTGCTAGGAAGCGCTTCGAGCGGCGCATCCACCGTCTTGGAGTCGCTGAAACGCCCCCGAATAGCACCACCAATGGTCGATCGCTCGGTTGACTGAGGTTTCGAGCACCTCGAGCGCCCCGAGCTCGTCGATCCCCGGTCTCATAGCAATGCCCGTGCTATCGGGGGCCCCATCGGCATCAAGGACCGGCCCAGCGGCCCGCCAGGTCGACCTATGCAACGTCCAGCCGGAGCGTCCCGCGCTCAAGGAGGACGCCGGCGGCGAACGCGTCAGGCGCGTAGAGGAAGTAGTTGAGATCGGCGGGGCCCGCTCGGAATCCTGCCGGGATCAGGTGATCGGCGGGCAGGTAGTACAGGGTCGTGGCTGCATTGAGGTACCCGAACTCGACCTGCCGGACGCCCACCGAGGGTTCGGCTCGAAGGAGGGTCGATCCCGGATCGCTCAACGTTCCCGCGTCCGCGTAGCAGAAGCACAACCCCATGTTCCCGATCCAATACGGCCACGAGTCGGGATTCATCAGGCCGAACTGCAGGACGAACATCGACCCGCGGACGGGCGCGCCCAAACCGATCTGGGTTATGAACGGTGAGTGCGCCGTCCGACCGCTGAGCTTTTCGATCAGCTCGGCGCGGGGAAGCGTCCTGCTCGTCATGCCCTTGAGCTCGAACTCGCGTTCGTGCTCGCTCGCCTCCTCGAGGATCCGATCGGCCCAGACGGCCAGTTCACGACGGCCGAGTCGGGACCGCTTGGTCGATCTCGCCCTGGGAGTCTTGTCGGCCATGATCCACCTCCCTCCTGGGATGACGCTTCCGGCCCGTGTCCGGCCCGTGCGCGAACAGGGTGACAGGTCGGACGTCCTCGGTCGGCGATGACCGGATCGCCGGGGTCTCCGGGCCGGGATGAGTCCGTGTGAAGTCGCGGCGAAGGCTCCGGTAAGGCTCGACCGCTACCGTCCAGCTTGCCCGTCGGCTCCCGCCGGCCGTCGGGATCGACCCGCCGCAGACGCAGGGTCGGACCGGCACCGCCGGCCGACCGAGAAGGAGATTTGGACCGATGAACAGGGTCCTGTTGACCGGGCGGCTGACCCGCGACCCGGAGTTGCGCGCGCTGGCCAGCGGCAAGAACGTCACGACGTTCAACGTCGCATCGCACGAGTACGCCGGAGGTGGCAAGGAGAAGTCCGAGTTCCACACGATCGTCACCTGGGACAAGCTGGCCGAGGTCTGCGGCCAGTACCTCGGCAAGGGCCAGCAGGTGGCCGTCGAGGGTCGGATCCAGACCCGCAGCTGGGACGATGACACCGGCAAGCGCCACTGGAAGACCGAGATCGTGGCCAACCACGTCGAGATGCTGTCCGGTCGCAAGAAGAAGGACTACGAGGCGCAGGCCGCGGCCGACTCGCTCGAGACCCAGGCCGGGGCCCTTGCCGACGACG
>JADGQI010000019.1 GCA_017881905.1 Chloroflexota bacterium | reverse complement strand
GTCAGGGCCCCCGTCGCGACGGCCAGCAGCTCCGTGGCCGCTTCGCCGTTGAGCGGCGAGTAGCAGACGCCCGCGCTGATCGTGACCGGAAGCCGTTCCGACGTGCCGAACTGGAGCGCCAGCTCGGCCACCCGGACCCGCAGCCGGCCGATGGCCGGTTCGAGGTCGTGGCTGTCGGGCGGGGTCGTGACCACGATGAACTCGTCGGGACCGTAGCGTCCGAGCGCGGTCCGGGCCGGCAGCTCGCCCCGGAGGATCCGGGCCAGTTCGACCAGGGCGCGATCGCCCGCTGGATGGCCGTAGGTCTCGTTGAGGAGCCGGAAGTTATCGACATCGACGAGCGCGACCCCGACCGGGGCGCCCGATCCGCGGGTGGCTTCCAGTGCGCCGGCGAGGCTGGCCACCGCCGTGCCGTGGTTGAGCAGCCCGGTCAGGGCGTCGCTCCGGCTGGCTTCGAGCAACGCGGCGGTCTGGCGGGTCAGGCGGGCCTGGGCCGCGCGGAAGATCAGGAACAGGAGGATCGACAGGACCGCTGCCGCGCCGAGCGTCACGGCGAGGACGTCGCGACGGTTCCGGTCGACCGCGGCGAGGATCGGTGCCGCGTCGCGGTAGATCTCGAAGACGGACGACACGGTCCCGCCGATGGGGATCGGGATGTACTCCTCGAGGACCTTCGTCCCGGGGGGCAGGACGGAGGTCGCGGCCTCGCCCTTGCCGGCGTCCTCGATGGTGGTGGGCACCGGCTTGCCGTCGATGGCGTCGGTGATGTCCTCGTCGGCGCCGATGAACGTGCCCCGCAGGTCGCGCCGCTCGCTGAACAGGACGGTCCCATCGGGTGCCCAGATCTTCACGTGGACGATCCCGGACGACCCGATGCCGGTCGGCGATCGATCGATGATCGCGGCGATCGCCTCCTCGATGTCGGTCGCACGAGCATCGTTGACGCCCGCCCTCGTCAGGTCGCCCGCCTCGAGCTTCAACGTCGCCGTGAATCCGCGAACGAGCGAGGTGTCCGACGTGACCGAGCTCGCGATCGCGGCGTCGGTCAGGTTCGCGGACTCGATCCAGACCAGGGCGACCGTCGTCAGCGCGACCAGGGTCAGGCTCGCCGCGAAGACGAGGATGAGGAGGGTCGACCGACGGCTGACGTGTTCGGGCTGGAGGTTGGCCACGACGCTCTCTTGAAACGCTCGGGTGCGGAGCGTGACCGTACGGTGGGCGATCGTCGCCTGCTATAGGTCGTTCGGGGGATGCCTGGGCCGACGGCCGGCCGATGCCGGTGCGACCGGGGTCAGAGGTGAATGGCGCCGGTCAGGTCGATGAGCACGAACAGGACGGCCATGATGCCGAACATCCCGGCCGCGACGACGACGATCCGGCGGACGTCCGCGACGACGTATCGGTATTCCTCGGTCTCCTCGGCCACGAAGGCGTCGGAGGCGACCGACGATGGGCGGACGCGGTTGCGGGTCGGGGTCCGGGGCCCGGGCGCCGCGACGGCGGCGTCGGCGGGGGCGACCTCTGCGGGCGCCGGGGGCGGGCTCGTGACGCCCGGGGCGGGTGACGCCTTGGTCGGCCGTGGGCCGCTGCGCTGGGTCGCGCGACGCTGGCCGGGGCGGCTGGGGGCGCCGCGCGCTCGCTTGGCCATCGGCTCGAGGGTCCTCCGGAGGATCTGGCGTCCGGACCGTGGTCATCCGAGAGGCCGCCGGCGGGAGGATACCACCGGACCGCCGGGTCGCCCGCGTCGGACCACCTGCTAGACTCGGGCGATCCCCACCGGAGGCGCGCGAACGACCCCGTGACCACGTTCATCCAGGACAACCTCGGCGTCGTCGTCGCGGTGCTCGTGATCGGGTTGCTGGTCGCGCTCGGCGTCGCCGTCCTGGCCGTTCGGCGGGCAACGGACGTCGGCCGGCGCCTCGATGCACTGACCCGGGGCGAGGACGGACGGAGCCTGCAGGCGGTGCTCGAGGCGCATCTCGGTCGCGTCGTCGAGGTCTCCGCGGCCGTCGAGCGGTTGACGGGTCGGACGAGCGCCCTCGAGGCGAGCGGTCGCAAGGCGTTCCAGCGGATCGGCCTGGTCCGGTTCAACCCGTTCGAGGACACCGGGAGCAACCAGAGCTTCGCCCTGGCCTTGCTCGACGCCGACGACGACGGGGTCATCGTCAGCAGCCTCCACGCGCGTGGCGGCACCCGGATCTACGCCAAGGCCGTCGCGGGCGGGCGCCCGGAGGCGACCCTGTCCGACGAGGAGGCCGAGGCGCTCAGACTCGCCCGAGCCGCGGTGGCGGGGCGCGTCGCCCTGGCCGATCGCGCCGCTGCCGGCGTCGGCGGGCGGTGACCGAGCCGGCGTGACGCGCGAGCTGTCACGACCGCCCGGCATCGTGGCCCCATGCCCCCTCGTACCCCGACCACGGACCGACGATCGGCCGGCCGCGTGACCACCCGCTCGGGCCGTCGGCGATCGGTCCGACCCCTCGAGCAGATCCCGGTCTGGGCCGGATCGCTCGGGGGCGAGACGTCAGCCGGCCGCCCGGATCCCGGATCGGGCCTCGAGGGCCTGCTCGGCGGGCTCAACCCGGAGCAGCTCCGGGCCGTGACCCACGGGGACGGTCCCCAGCTCGTCGTCGCGGGCGCGGGGACGGGCAAGACGCAGGTCGTCACCCGGCGGATCGCCTGGTTGATCGCGACGCGGCGGGCTCGCCCGTCGGAGATCCTCGCCCTGACCTTCACCGACCGCGCGGCCGCCGAGATGCAGACGCGGGTCGACCGGCTCGTGCCGTACGGCTACACGGACACCGCGATCTCGACGTTCCATGCCTTCGGGGACCGGCTCATCCGCGAGTACGCGCTCGAGATCGGTCTCGCGCCGGACCTCCGGGTCCTGTCGCGCGCCGAAGTCGTGATCTTCCTGCGCGATCGGCTGTTCGACTTCGACCTCGAGCGCTACCGGCCGCTCGGGGACCCGACGCGCTTCCTGGGGGCGCTCGCGACGCACTTCAGCAGGCTCAAGGACGAGGACGTCGACCCGGCGACATACCTCGCCCATGCGGATCGAGCGGCCGGCGAGGCCGAGCTGCTGGCCGAACTCGCGGACGAGACCGACCCGTCCGACGATGCCCGGGACGCCGCCGAGGCGGCCGTGGAAGACGCCGCACGTCGGCTCGAGCTCGCCCGTGCCTTCGCGCGCTACCAGGCGCTCATGGAGGCCGCCGGGTTCATCGACTTCGGAGACCAGGTGTCGCTCGCTCTTCGGCTGGTGCGCACCTCCGCGGCCGCTCGCTCGGAGATCCAGCGGCGGTTCCGATACATCCTGGTCGACGAGTTCCAGGACACGAACCGCGCCCAGGCCGAGCTGGTCGAGCTGATCGCGGCACCGTCCCGGAACGTGACCGTGGTGGGCGACGACGATCAGTCGATCTACCGGTTCCGTGGTGCGGCGATGAGCAACCTCATCGAGTTCCGGGAGCGTGTCCCGCGCCCGACGATCACCGTTCTTCGACGGAATTACCGATCGCGGGCCGCCATCCTCGCCGCGAGCCATCGACTCATCCGGTTCAACGATCCGGAGCGCCTCGAGGTCCAGGCGGGGATCGACAAGCGGCTCCGGGCCCAACGTCCGGAACCGCCGGCCGGACGGCGCGCCGCCGCGGTGCGGCACCAGGCCTTCGCGACCGGATCCGACGAGGCGGACTGGGTCGCCGGCGAGATCGCCGGGCGGATCTCGGCGGGGGCAGCACCGGGCGTTCACGCCGTCCTCGTCCGCTCGAACGCGGAGGCCGACGGGATCCTGCGCAGCCTCAACGTGGCGGGCGTGCCGTGGCGGTTCTCCGGGGCTTCCGGACTGTACGCTCGGCCAGAGGTCCGGCTGCTCATGACGTTCCTGCGGGTCATGGCCGATCTCGACTCGAGTGTCGACGTGTACGCCCTCGCGGCGTCCGAGGTCTACGGGTTGAGCGGCGAGGACCTCACGGACATCACGGCGTCCGCGCGACGCCGGAACCGGACGCTGTGGGCCGTGCTCCAGGAGCTCGATCGCCAGCCGGGCCTGCTCCGCCTCGCCCCGGCCTCGCGGGCGGCGGTCACCAGGCTGGTCGCGGACCTCCGTGGCTACAGCGAGCTCGCGCACCGGCGGCCCGCGGGCGAGCTGCTCTACGCGTTCCTGAAGGGCTCGGGGCTCCTGGCCAGGCTGGCCGCGGCGAGCGGCACCGGCGCCGACGAAGCGCTCCAGAACGTGGCGCGATTCTTCGACATCGTCCGGGCCCGGTCGACGCTCCTCGCCGACGATCGATGCTCGTCCCTGGCGGGCCACCTGGCGACCCTGGTCGAGGCGGGCGACGACCCGCCGACGGTCGAGCTGGACGGCGCAGCCGACGCGGTCGCCGTGCTGACCGTGCACAAGGCGAAAGGACTCGAGTTCCCGACCGTCTACCTTCTCGGCCTCGTCGACGGGCGCTTCCCGGCCGCCGATCGACGGGACCCGCTGGCGGTCCCCGCGGAGCTGCTGGGCGGCGAGGCCACCGCCGGCGGGGACGCGCACCTGCGCGAAGAACGCCGCCTGTTCTATGTCGGGATGACCCGGGCCCGGGACGAGCTGATCATGACCAGCGCGGCCGACTACGCCGGGCGCCGGGTCCGGCGCGTCTCGCCCTTCGTCCTCGAGGCGCTCGATCTGCCTCGTGTGGACGGCGACGTGCGTCCCTCGACCTCGAGCGGACCGCTTGAGCGCCTGACCGGCTTCGCTGCCCCGGGTGCACCCGTCGCGGCCGCCCGACGACCGATCGACGAACCGCTGTCGCTCAGCTTCTACCAGGTCGACGATTACCTGACCTGCCCGCGCAAGTACAAGTACGCGCACGTCGCGCGCATCCCCGTCGCGCCGCACCATTCGCTGATCTACGGCGCCGCGCTCCACCGCGCGGTCCAGGAGTTCCATCGGCGCCAGGCGCGGGGCACGATCATGACCGAGGAGGAGCTCGAAGCCTCGCTCGACGCGGCGTGGACGAGCGAGGGCTTCCTGACCCGCGAGCACGAGGATGCCCGGCTGGCGGCTGGCAAGGCGGCCCTGCACCGGTTCCGGGCGGACCAGCTCCGGCCCGGTAGGGTCGTGCCGGCGTACGTCGAGCGGGACTTCTCGTTCAGCCTGGACGGGGACCGCATCCGGGGTCGCTGGGACCGGGTGGACGTCGAGCCGATCGATCCGGACGATCAGGAGGGAGTCGGTCCGTCCGGTCCGCCGTCCCGCACGGAGGAGGTGGCCGGACCGGTGGCCGACGTGGTCGAGCCGGTCCTCCCGTTGCTGCCGCGCGAGCGGGTGACGATCACCGATTACAAGTCGAGCGATGTCCGCGACCCCGCCAAGGCGCGGCAGCGCGCTCGCGACTCGCTGCAGCTGACGATCTACGCGATGGGCTACGAGGCCATGACCGGCCAGCGACCCGACGCGGTCCAGCTCCACTTCCTCGAGACGGGGCTGATCGGTCGCGCGGTCGTGGACGACAAGCGGCTGACCAAGGCCCGCCTCAAGATCGCCGCCGCCGCGGCCGGTATCCGGGCACGCGCCTTCGACGCGACGCCGGACCTGATGGCCTGCTCCTACTGCCCGTTCCGCGACATCTGCCCGTCGAGCGTGGCTCGGTGACGGACGCGCCGCCGGGCCGCCTGTCGGAGGCGGTCCGCACGATCAGCTTCGACTTCGGCAACACCCTCGTCCCGGTGACGAGAGCCGATCTGCGGGTCGTGGTGGGTCTGACCACCGCGGAGGTCGCCCGACGGTGCGGGCCGTTCGACGAAGGGGCCTTCGCCCAGGCGTGGGCGGAGGAGCGCGACCGCCAGTTCGCCGAGGAAGTCCCGCGGATGCGCGAGGTGGACCTCGCCCAGCGGAGCATCCGCGTCCTCGCCCGGATGCGCGGGATGCCCGTTCCGGCAGCCGGATCGACGTGGGACGACACGGCAGCCGCCGGCTACAGCACGCCGGAGGAGGTGGGGTTCGCGCTGGGGACGTACACCGCATCGTTCGTGGCCACGGTCCGGGTCCCGCCGGAGGTCGGCCCGATGCTCCAACGGCTGGCCGCACGATTCGCCCTCGGGATCTGCTCGAACTGGCCGCTGGCGGCGACGATCGACCGGTTCGTCGAGGTTGCCGGCTGGAAGCCGCATCTGACGGCCGTGGTCGTGTCGGAGCGGGTCGGCACGATCAAACCCGACGCCCGGTTCTTCCGCGCGGCCGAGCATCTCCTCGGGACCTCACCGAGCATGATCCTCCACGTGGGTGACGACTGGGCGGCCGACATCGTCGGCGCAAAAGGGGCCGGCTGGCTGGCCGCCTACCTGCCGGCCGAGACGAGCGACTCGCCCTTCCCGGTCAGTCACGGCGACGATCGGGCGCGCGAGGACCTCAGGCTCGAGCGACTCTCAGACATCGAAGGGGCGTTGGCCTGAGGTCCGCCATCGACGCCGCGACCCCGTGCCCGACTAGACTCCAGCTCGATGGACCCACGCGATCGCACGATCAACCTCGCGCTGTTCGGCCTCGCGGCGATCGCCTGGGTCGCCGTCGGCCTCGTCGTGACGACCCGCGACCCGCGGGCGGATCCCTCGGCCGGCTTGCTCGGGGCGGGTCTGATGGGGATCGCCGTGGGGCTGACCTGCGTCCCGCTGTTCTGGCTGGTGGTCTTCGGGCGACACGGCAGGATCGCCTATCGCGGAGACTGGATCCGTGCCGTCCGCCGCGGCGCCTGGGTCGCGGTGGTCGTCGCGGTCTTCATCGTGCTTCGCCTGCAGGGGGCGTTCAGCCTGCCGATCGCCCTGTTCGTCGTCGTCATCGTGTCGGTCGCCGAGGCGACCCTGTCGGCCGAGCGCTGATCGCCGGCCGGATCCTGGAGGAGCTACCCGTGACCATCGACCGCTTCGACTTGCTGACGACCGCTCCGGCGGAGCCGTTCGCCGATGCCAAACGCCGGCTTGCGGCCGCGGTCGAAGCCAACCGGGACGAGATCGTCGGGCTGTCGCAGCGGATCCACGCCGACCCGGAGCCGGCGTTCGAGGAGATCCATGCCTCGGCCTGGGTCGCGGAGACGATCGCGCGCCACGGGTTCGCGGTCGAGCATCCCGTCGGGAGCCTCGCGACCGCGGTGCGCGGCCGCCTGGCCGGCGGGCAGGGAGGGGGCCGGCCGAGGATCGGGATCCTCGCCGAGTACGACGCCCTGCCGGGCCTCGGACACGGATGCGGGCACAATTCGATGGCCGCGTCCGGGGTGGGAGCGGCCATCGCGCTCGCGACCCTCGCGCCCGAGCTCCCGGGCGAGATCGTGTTCCTCGGTACGCCGGCCGAGGAACGAGGGTCGGGCAAGGGGATCATGATCCGCGACGGCCTGTTCGCGGATCTCGACGCCGCCTTGCTCTACCACCCGTCCGACGTGACCGGGGTGGAATGCCGGTTGCTCGCCAGCGAGGACATCTACGTCACGTTCCACGGGGAGCAGGCCCATGCCGCGTCCGACCCGTGGATGGGCCGGAACGCGCTCGACGCGCTGATCCTCCTGTTCAGCTCGGTCGGCCTGTGGCGCCAACAGCTCCGCCCGGACGCGCGGGTCCACGGGATCGTCCGGGAGGGCGGGACCGCCGCCAACATCATCCCGAGCCGGGCAAAGGCCTGGTTCATGGTCCGCTCGCCGCGCGAGGACGAGTATCTCGAGATGCGCGATCGCTTCCGCCAGATGTGCGAGGCAGCAGCGCTGGCGACCGGCTGCACCGTCGAGGTGGTGTTCGAGGGCGGGGCGTCGACGATGCACCACAACCGGACCCTCGACCGGCGCTTCGTGGCGAACATGGAGGCCTACGGGGTGGAGGACAACCCGCCCGTCGACAACCTCGGCTCCAGCGACATGGGCAACGTCAGCTTCGTCGTCCCGACGATCCACCCGTCGATCGCGATCTGCGACCCGGGCGTCCCGGGCCACTCGATCGAGTTCCGCGATCTGGCCGCCGCACCGCGTGCCGACGAGGTCACCCTCCTGGCGGCGACGCTCGTGGCCCAGACCGCCTACGAGCTGTTCGCCGATCCGGCCCTCGTCGAGGCGGCCTGGAAGGAGTTCAGGGGCGACGCCTGAACCGGGTGGTACCATCGCCGCCGGCGCGCCCCGCTGGACGCTGGATGCGAACCGGCGGCGCTCCAGAGACGGCTGAGCCCGAGCGACGGTCCGACGACCGCCTGCGCCGGCTGGTCTCCCGGAGGACTTCCATGTCCGAGCGCCACGATCCCGATCCCGCTGCGAACTTCGCCGCGCTCAACGGCTGGGATCGAGAGTACGAGACGTACACGGACTTCGACCTGCCCACCTACGTCGGTCCGACCACGTTCATGAAGCTGCCATGGATCACCGACGCCGCCGAGCTGCGCCGGCGCCGGACCGACGTGGCCATCATCGGAGCGCCGTTCGACGACGCCGTCAGTCACCGACCCGGTGCCCGGTTCGGTCCGCGCGCCATCCGCGAGGCGCAGTACACCTCCGGGTCCATCCACTCGCTCCAGCTCGGCGTCGAGCCGTTCGAGGAGCTCGACGTGGTCGATGCTGGGGACGCCAACGTCATCCCGGCCTGGATCGACCGGGCCCACGCCCTGATCTACCGGAAGGTCCGCGAGGTCGCCGAGACGGGCGCCATCCCCATCGTCCTCGGCGGCGACCACTCGATCACCTGGCCGTCGGCGACCGCGATCGCGGAGGTCCGCCGGCCCGGCTCGATCGGGATCGTCCACTTCGATGCGCATGCCGACACGGCCAACGAGGACTGGGGCGTACTCGCCGGCCATGGGACGCCGATGCGCCGGCTGATCGAGTCGGGCGCGGTCGCCGGGAGAAACTTCGTCCAGGTCGGGCTCCGCGGCTACTGGCCGCCGGTCGAGGTGTTCGAGTGGATGAAGGACCACGGCCTGCGGTACCACTTCATGACCGAGATGGAGGAGCGCGGTGCGGACGCCGTCATCGCGGACGCGATCGCCGAGGCGCTCGACGGCCCGGACTCGATCTATCTCAGCCTCGACATCGACGTGATCGATCCCGGGCTCGCGCCGGGCACCGGGACGCCCGAACCGGGCGGGATGCTTACCCGCGAGGTCCTTCGGGCGATCCGCCAGATCGTCGCTGCCGTCGATCTGTGCGCCATGGACATCGTCGAGGTGTCGCCGCCGTACGACCATGCCGAGACGACGGCGATGGCGGCCAATCGGGCCGCACTCGAGGCGATCAGCGCACTCGCGGTCAAGAAGCGCGCCGGCCGGACCGTCCGCTTCGAGCGCTGATCCCCGCGAGCGGCAGCGGGTAGCATCGGACCATGCGTCCTCCCCCCTCGCCGACGGCCGTCGCCCTGGCCCGCCTGTACGACGTCGACCTGCTCGAGGATCCCGGCGACCTCGACCTGGTCCTCGCGCTGGCCGAGCGGGCGGACGGTCGGATCCTCGAGCTCGGGGTCGGGTCGGGGCGGCTGGCTGTGCCCCTTGCCGAGGCGGGCTGGTCGGTGACGGGCGTCGACAACGATCCGGCGATGCTCCGCCGGGCGCGCGATCGCGCCGATGCGGCCGGTGCCGCGGTGGCCGAGCGGCTGGATCTCATCGAGGCCGACGCCGCCGAGCTGCGGTCGCCGGCACGCTACCGTCTCGGCTTCATCGCCTTGAACTCGCTGCTCGTGTTCGGGGACCGGACCGCCCAGGCGGCGGCGGTGGCGACCTTGGCCGATCATCTCGAACCGGGCGGCCTGTGCCTGATCGACCTGTGGCTGCCGGACGCGGACGACCTCGCCCGGTACGACGGCCGCATCTTCCTGGAGTACATCAGGGTCGACCCGGAGACCGGTCGCACGGTGATCAAGACGGGATCGGCGCTCCACGACGGCGCGTCGCAGACCGTCCATCTCACGACGATCTACGACGAGGGCGCCCAGGGCGAGTCACCGATCCGCTGGTCGAGGACGGACCGGATCCGGCTCGTCGGGGCCGAGGAGCTGGTCGTCTTCGCCGAAGCGGCCGGCCTGGAGGTCGAGCTCCTGGCGCGCGGCTACGATCTCGAGCCGATTGGTCCGGGTGCGGACCGGGCCATCCTCGTCGCGATGCGTCCGTGACCGGGGCGGCGTTCGACCCACGTCGGCTACCCGGTCCGGCCATCGTCATCGTCAACCCGAAGGCGTCGCGCATCCGGAACGTCCGGCGTGGTGAGGCGATCATGGCCCAGGTGGATGCGTGGGTCCGATCCACGACCGGGCAGGCACCGGTCGTCGTCCGGGTCGAGGACGCCGGGTCGATCGACGCCGCCGGCCAGGATGCGGTCCGGTCGGGCGCTGGCCTGGTCATCGCGGTCGGCGGCGACGGGACGGTCGCGGCACTGACCGCCGACCTGGCCGGGTCGGGGATCCCACTGGCGATCATCCCGGGCGGGACCGGCAACGTCCTGGCGACCGCGCTCCGGATCCCGGACAGCCCGGCCAGGGCCGTGGCCGCCCTGACCGACGGGGTCCGACGATCGATCGATCTCGGATCGGCGCTCCTGCCCGCGACCGGGGACGCCGGTCCGGACGACCGAGCGGCCGGGGCCGACGACGAGGTCGGGCCGCTGGCCATCCCGAGCCGCCTGTTCGCCGTGGCCGCCGGCGTCGGCTGGGACGCCCGGGTGATGGCCGCCACGGCCGGGTCCCACAAGCACCGGCTCGGCCGGCTCGCCTACTGGGTATCGGCGCTCGGGCTGCTCGGCGAGATGCGCCCGTCCCCGTACGTCATCGACGTCGACGGTGAGCGGCTCGAGCTCGAGGCCACCGTGGCCCTCGTCGCCAACGCGGGCGAGCTCATCCCCGGGCTCGTCCGGCCGCGCCTGCCGATCGTCCCGGACGACGGTCTGCTCGACCTCCTCGTCCTGCGCGTCGCGAGCGTGGCGGGCGGGATCCGCGGCGCGCTCGAGCTGCTCGATCGGACCGACCTCGGCGGCTCGCCGTCCGGGGCGGCGTTCCGTGCTCGTGGCCGGGTGATCCGGATCGAGGCCGTGCCCGCCCAGCCCCGCCAGGTCGACGGTGACGGGCACGGCGCCGGCGTGCTCGAGGCGACCGTCCGAGCGGGTGCGCTCGACGTCATCGTCCCGAGGACCGACCCATGACCTCCGGGTACGAGTCAGGCGCCGACGTCGGCTTGGTATAGTCCGACCGTGGCCGCATCCGATCAGGTCCGCTTGCTTGTCGTCGAGGACGTCCCCCAGGTCGGGCAGTACATCCGGAGCCTGCTGAACTCACAGCAGCAGATCAAGCTCCTGGACGTCATGTCCGACGGGGCGAAGGTCGCCGGCCAGATCGCCCAGCTCCGACCCGACGTGGTCATCGTCGACGCGCTCCTCCAGGGCCGCGTCAAGGGCCCCCAGCTGATCGGCCAGCTCCATGCTGCCGGGCTGGGCGTCCCGGTGATCGTGCTGACCGTGCCCCAGAAGCCGATCGAGCCGGATCCGGACATCGGCGTGCATGCCGTCCTGTCGATGCCGTTCTCCGGCTACGACCTGATCAGCCGCATCCACGGGGTCCAGGCGGCCTTCCGTGAGACCCAGGCGGTCGGCAACTCCCGCCTGATCACGGTCTTCGCCCCCAAGGGTGGGGTGGGCACGACGACGATCGCGCTCAACCTCGCGGTCGCCATCGGCCAGGCCGGGCGGCGGACGGCGCTCATCGACGGGAGCCTCCAGTTCGGCGACCTCCGGGCGCTGCTCAAGGTCCCCATGAGCGCACCATCCATCGTCGACCTGCCGACCGACCGGATCGCAGAGGGCGACCTGTCCGACGTCCTGTGGCGCGATCCCTCCGGGATCGACATCCTGCTCGCGCCGCCGCGGGTCGAGCAGCACGAGATGATCAGCGTCCGCGACCTGGACAAGATCCTTTCGCTGATGCGCCGGGTCTACGACGTGATCGTGATCGACACGACGGTGGGCATCGACGAGCGGACGCTCGCCCTGCTCGACGCGTCGGACACGATCGTCGAGATCGTCACGTTCGACTCGACGACGATCCACAACACGCTGGTGATGGCGGACACCTTCCGCTCGCTCGGCTACCCGCCGACGAAGGTGCGCTACCTCGTCAATCGAGCCGACTCCGCCGGCGGCATCGCCGAGCAGGACCTGGCCGCGGCGATCGGTCGGGTCCCGGAGCACCGCGTCGTGTCGGACGGACGGCTCGTGGTGCAGTCCAACAACGAGGGCGTGCCGTTCGTGCTGGCCGAGCCGTCGGCGCAGATCAGCCAGGACGTGATCGGCATCGCCAACGCGCTCCTCGTCGCCGACCGGCCCGCCGTCGGGGCGCGTCACTGACGTGACGGACCCGCGACCGATCGGCGTCTTCGACTCCGGGGTCGGCGGGCTGACGGTCCTCCGCGAGATCGTCCGTCGGTTGCCGGCGGAGTCGACCGTATATCTCGGCGATAACGCTCGCGCCCCGTACGGGACCCGCAGCGACGACGAGGTCCTGCGCTTCACCCGCCAGGCCGTCGATACCCTCGTCGAGCGTGACGTGAAGCTCGTCGTGATCGCCTGCAACACGTCGACGGCCGTCGCCCTGACCGACCTTCGTCGGCGCTATCCGCTGCCCATCCTCGGCGTCATCCGGCCCGGGGCGGCCGCCGCTGTCCTCGCCAGCCGGGTCCGACGGGTCGGCGTGATCGCCACGCCGGCGACGGTACGATCCCACGCCTACTTCAATGCGATCAAGGAGGAGAACCCGGCGGTCGAGGTCTACGAGCACGCCACGCCGGCCTTCGTCCCGATGGTCGAGGCGGGGCTGCTCAGCGGGCGCGACGTGGAGGCCACGGTCCGCGATGCGCTCGCCCCGCTCCTCGGCGAGCGGGATGCGTCGGGCGAGTTCATCTTCCCGCTGCCGTCGTCGGCCCGGATCGACACGCTCCTCCTCGGCTGCACCCACTACCCGCTGCTGCGCCCGATCCTCGAGGCCGTGGCGGGCGACCACGTCGCCGTGGTCGACTCGGCGACCGCGACCGCCTCGGCGCTGGTGGACCTCCTGGCGATGAACGGGCTCGACGTCCCCGGTCCGGTGGATCGGGCCATCCACCTCCAGCTGACCACGGGCGACGCGTCCGCGTTCCACGACCTGGCGCGCCGGCTGTTCGGCGAGGGCTTCGCCGACGTCCAGACGGTTGCGCTCCAGGGATCCGCGGCATGAGCCGAGGCGACGGGACCGGCCGGCCGGGCGCCACTCGCGACGATCGGGTCTGGCAGGCCGGCTTCCTCGTCGGGTCGGCGCTGGGCGTGGCCGCGACGGTGGTCGGCCGCCGGATGGAGCGGTCGGCGCGGCGCGGACTGGTCGACTGGCCTGCGGCGGAGCGTGTCGCTGCCGGTCGGCTGCGGAACGCCCCCGGATCGCTCACGCCGGCCGAGCTCGCCGCCGCCGAGCCCGCCTACGCCGAGACGATGGCCCGGATCGTGCCCCGCCTGAGCGCGGAGCTCGGGACCGAGCTGCCCGGAGTGGTCGCCCGGTCCGGAGTGGTCGACCGTGCCGGCTGGGTGCGGGCCAATTCGGCCAGTTTCGCCCAGCTCATCGGCAAGCTCGAGGGCACGCTGCTCGACCAGATCCTGCCCCCGGGAGGGGGGATCGGGCAGGCCAGCATCGCGCTCGCCAATCGCTGGGTGACCACCCGCCAGATCGGGTTCATGCTCGGATTCATGGGGACGCGCGTCCTCGGCCAGTACGACCTCGCATTGCTCAGTGCGGAGACGACCCCGGGGCGTCTGCTGTTCGTCGAGGAGAACATCCGCCAGACCGCACGGAACCTGGGCGTGCCGCTCGACGCGTTCCGAACATGGATCGCCCTCCACGAGACGACCCACGCGTTCGAGTTCGAGGCGCACCCCTGGCTTCGGCCGTACCTCGCCGATCGGCTGGAGCGGCAACTCGCCGGGTTCTCGGGTGGGACCAAGCGGATCGCCCCCGAGATGCTCCGTCGGCTGGGTCGGTCCCTGCGTGGCGAAGCCGCCGGCGAACACTGGATGGAACGCCTGATGAGCGACGAGCAGCGGCGGCTGTTCCGCGAGACCCAGGCGGTCATGAGCCTGCTCGAGGGCTTCAGCGACTACATCATGGACGAGGTCGGTCGAGACCTCGTGCCCGACGTCGAGCGGATCAGCGAGCGGTTCCACGCCAGACGCGAACAGCGCAAGTCCGGGTTCGAGCGGGCGATCATGCGGCTCACCGGGATGGACATGAAGCTGGAGCAGTACAAGAAGGGGGAGCGGTTCGTCGCCGCGATCGCCGCGGCGGGCGGCAAGCCGGCGCTCGAACGGTTGTGGGCCGGACCGGAGTCGCTGCCGCGGGACGGCGAGATCGAGGCGCCGGACCGCTGGCTCGCCCGGGTCATGGTCGGCTGAGTCGGCGCCGATGAGCCCGACCGGTACGGCTGGCCCAGGTCGCGGCCCAGGGGGCGCACCTGCGGCGATCGCGCTCAGCCCGATCCTGTCGGCGCGCTACCGCGGTCGGGACCTGGAGCGGATCCGGGCGGCGGCGCCGGGTGCCCGTCTGGTCACCGTGTCGATCGAGGGCCTCGCCGACGGCCCGCTCGACGACGTCGAGGTCCTCCTCCGCGGGTTCCTGTCCGCCGAGGCGTTCGATCGGCTCTTGGCGCGCTCTCCGCGGCTGACCTGGGTCCATTCGGCCTCGGCGGGGGTCGAGCGCGTGCTGACCACAGCCGGCCGGGAGCGCGGTCTGGTGGTGACGAACGCCCGAGGCGTATTCAGTGACCCGATCGCCGAGTACGTCCTGATGATGATCCTGGCCGTCAGTCGCCGGTTGCCCCAGCTCCTCGAGCTCCAGCGCGAGCGGACGTGGCAGCCACTCGAGGGCGCAGAGCTGCACGACGTCACCATCGGCATCGTCGGCCTCGGGTCGATCGGGACGGCGGTCGCCAGGCTGGCGGTCGCGTTCGGCTGCAGGGTCGTCGCGACCCGCCGTCGGCCGGGACCGGACGAGCCGACGGCAGTCGACGGGGACGGTGTCGACGACGCTCGGCCATCGGCCGGGCCGCCACTCGGGATCGAGCGCCTCACCGGCCCGGAAGGGCTGTCCGACCTGCTGGCGGAGGCGGACTTCATCGTGCTCGCGGCCCCGCTGACCCCGGCGACCGAGGGGATGATCGACGAGGCCGCCCTGGCCTCGGTCAAGCCCGGGGCGTGGCTGATCAACGTCGCCCGCGGACGGCTCGTCGATGAGCGAGCCCTCCTCCGGGCGCTGCGCGACGGTCCGCTCGGCGGTGCGGTCCTGGACACGTTCCGCGAGGAGCCGCTCCTGCCCGGGTCGCCGTTCTACGACCTGCCCAACGTGATCGTGACCCCGCACACCTCGTGGTCGAGCGGTCGGGTGCTCGATCGGAGCGTCGCGCTGTTCTGCGACAACCTGACGCGCTACGCCCGGGGCGAGCCGCTGCTCAACGTCGTCGATCCGGGCGTCGGGTACTGATCCGACAGTCGCCGCTCGGGTCGGACACAATCAACGGATGCAGATCGCCATCGTCGGGCTTGCCGCCGCGGGCAAGACGACCGTCTTCAACACGCTGACCCGCGGCCACGCCGAGACCGGCGGCTACGGCGGCATCCAGCTCAACGTCGGCGTGGTCAAGGTGCCGGACGACCGGCTGGACCGGCTGGCCGACATCTTCAAGCCGAAGAAGATCGTCCATGCCGACGTGACCTACGTCGACCTGCCCGCCCCGCCGGCCTCGAGCGAGGGTCGGGTCGGGACCGAGGAGCTGCCGGCCGAGCACCTCGCCCGGCTGCGCGACTCGGACGCACTGCTCCACGTCGTCCGGGCGTTCGAGGATCCGTCGATCCCGCACGCCGAAGGATCGGTCGACCCGTGGCGAGACCTCGAGCGGCTCGACCTCGAGTTCATCCTGGCCGACCTGGCGATGACCGAGCGCCGGCTCGACCGGCTCAAGGCGACCGGACGGCACGGCTCCCAGGCGGAGCGCGACGCCAACGAGCGCGAGGAGGTCATCCTCACCCGGATCCACCAGGCGCTCGTGGAGGGGCGCCCGATCCGCGACACCGCGCTTCCGCCGGAGGACGAGAAGGCGATCCGCGGATTCCGCTTCCTGACCCAGAAGCCGGTCCTCGTCCTGCTCAACGTCGGGGAACGGGATATCCCGCGGGAGGCGGGGATCGTCGCCGCCATCGCCGATCGCTATGCGCACGAGCACGCCCTCGTGGACGCGCTGTCGGCAAAGATCGAGATGGAGCTGGGTGAGCTCGAACCCGACGAGGCAGCGGTGTTCATCGACGAGCTCGGTCTCCACGGGTCGAGCCTCGACCGGGTGATCGCCCTGTCGTACCGCCTCCTGGGGCTGATCAGCTTCCTGACGGCCGGGCCCGACGAGGTCCGGGCCTGGCCGGTCCCGGACGGCTCGAACGCGGTCGATGCCGCGGCAGCCATCCACACGGATCTGGCCAAGGGGTTCATCCGCGCCGAGACCGTGTCGTACGCCGACCTGCTCGAGCTGGGTTCCACGGCGGAAGCGCGCAAGCACGGGAAGCTTCGATCCGAGGGCAAGACGTACGTGGTCCGCGACGGTGACGTGATCGAGGTCCTGTTCAGTCGCTGAGCGATCAGTCGCTGAGCCGGGGCCTCGGGGTCAGTTCGGGAGCGACCCGGGCGTCTTCCTGACCTCGGCCGTGATCGTCACGAAATCCGGGAGGTCTTCGAGCTCGATGGTCGGCTCGTCGCCATCGTCCTCGTCCTCGTCATCGTCGTCGCCGTCGTCGTCATCGTCGCCCCACTCGGGCTCCGGCGAGAAGGTGCCGGTCGGGACGATCGCATTCTCCTCGTCGATCGGCGACACGACCAGCGACACCGCCAGCTCGTCGTCGTCGATCGGGGTGAACCCGTACTCGTTCTCCAGTCCTTCGCCGATGGCCTCGATGAGGGTATCGTGCGTGAAATCGTCCTGGACCCGACGTCGGATCGTCTGGACCATCTCGAAGAACTCGGCGGGCTCGAACAGCTCGTCGTGGGCGAGGAGGAGGTCCCCGAAGAGCTCGTCGTCGCCTTCGTGGAGTTCGTAGAAGTACATGACGTCACGATACCTCGCCCCGGCCGCAGACGGTGGCTGAGCGTCCCGTCCGACGGCCCGTCGGACCCGAGGTCGTTCACGTGGGGTCGGCCTGCCGCGACATCGCCCCGGACGATCCGCGCGGCTGGCGACTGGGCGGCGGCGTCACCTATGCGACGTTGACCACGGCTCGACTCGGGCTCCGCACCGCCGCGGTCGTCGGGGTGGACCGCGAAGCGCGGAACGCCTCGGAGCTGGACCTGATCCGGGCCGCCGGGGCCGACCTCATCCTCGTCCCGCTCGACGAGGGGCCGATCTACCACAACGTCGAGACCGATGCCGGTCGCGTCCAGACCTGTGTCCAGCCGGGCGTGCCCCTGCCGATCCCACCGTTGCCCGAGTCGTGGCAGGCCGCCCCGGCCTGGGAGCTGGCGCCGGTCGCCGGCGAGATCGAAGACGCCTGGGCCGCGGCCATCCCGTCCGGAGCCTACGTCGGGGTCGCCTGGCAAGGATTCCTTCGCACGCTCATCGCCGGGACGACCGTCGCCCGGCGCCCGCCGGTGGCCTCGCCGATCCTGCGCCGGGCGGATCTCGTCGGCGTCAGCCATCGCGACGTCGACCCCGCGACCCCGATCGCCGCCCTGACGGCCCTGCTCAAGCCGGGGTCGCGCCTCGTCGTCACGCGGGGCGAGGAGGGTGGTCTCGTGCTCGTCACCGGCGGTTCGGGACCCGACGCCGTCCTCCGCTATGGGCTGACGCCGTCCGATCGCGAGGTGGACCCGACCGGAGCCGGCGACACGTTCCTGGCGGCGCTCGTATCGACGGTCGTCCACCACACGCTCGGTGGGCGACGGAGCGGCCGCGCCCATCCGGAGCTGCGGTTCGCCGCGGCCGCCGGGGCGCTCGTCGTCGAGGGCCACGGCCTCACCGCCGTGCCCGATCGCGGGGCGGTGCTCGCCCGGATGGTCCGCGACCGGATCAAGCGGGCGGTCTCACCGGGGACCGTCGGCCGGGTCGGCGCCGACGTGATCGAGCACTAGGCTCGGGCGGACGCCGTCCGGAGCTGCACGGTCCGGATCTCCCACGGCCCGAGCTCGACGATCGCGGCACCATCGATCACCGGCAGCGACGCACCCGGTCGTCCGAGCAGGTCCGCCGATCGAGCCTCGACGATCGACCCGCTCAGCCGGGCCTCGACCCGCTCCGGCCGCTCGGCGACGATCCGTGCCTCGAGCCAGCCGTCGCGGCGGCGCAGGCTCGACAGGACGACCCCGGGTCCGTCGATCCTCAGCCCGGGGCGCTCCAGGAGGGGCGCGTCGGCTGGGCCGCCGCCCGCCACGACCCGGAAGGGATGTCGGTAGGCCTCGGCCGCTTCGAGCACCTCAGGGCCCGGCCGGTCCCCCTCGAACGGCATGATCGCCAGCTCGAAGGTCCTCGGGCCGAGCAGCTGAGCACCCGGCGTGGCGAGTACGGGCCCGGCAGGCTCGTCCCGCCAGGGGTGGTCGTCCCGACTGATCAGCCCGGTCGCGCGGAGCAGCGTGATCGCGAGCTCACGGCCACCATCGACCAGCTCGTACTCGACGATGTGTCGGGCCAGGACGGCGACGCCGCTGGCGGCGACGAACGCGTCGGCCGGGCGCGTCGGCAGGGGGTATTCGCCGTGGCCGGCCTCGGCGTCGAGGCCGCGCTCGACGATCGCGAACTGGCCTTCGGCGAAGGACCGATCGGCGGGCTGGGGGAGCGGGACGTGGAGCCGGAGACGATGATCGGTGGCCCGATTGTCGTAGGTCAACGTGAGCCGGAGGAAGGGTTCGCCCAGCCGCAGCTCGACCCGGGTCGCAACTGAGACCTCGACACGCTCCTGACTCCGACCGCCGAGGTGCGGAGCGAGACCGGCGGGCCAGCGATACCGCCCCTCGGTCTCGACGATCCCCCGCAGCGGACCGGCCTCGATGATCCGCGTGGCGACCGACGTCGGTCCGTCGACGAGCACATCGACCGGTGGCGGGCCGTAGTTGTACGTGTCGCCGACATCGCCACCATCGATGAGCCGTCCGACGCCCGAGAACCGCCGCCCGGCCCCGACCAGCGTGAGCGTGCCGTCCTCGGCGATCGTGACCGACACGGATCCGTTCTCGAGGCCGCGGTCCGATACCGTCACTACGGTGCCGTCGATGTCGCCGTCGGTGGCGGCGTGGTCGGACTGGGACCGTCCGTCGGCCTCGGGACGCGGCGCGAGGGAGGTCAGACCGAGCCCCGACGCCGCCACCCGAGCGAGGACGATCCGGCGCGCGCCGTCGACCACTCGCAGCACCCAGCGGGCTCCTGGGTCGGCCGCGGCCGCGCGGGCGACGTCTGCCACGAGGGCGTCCACGTCGAGGATCGGCGGGTCCGGGACCCGGTCGACGTGGATGGTCAGCTCCCGGCCGTCGGCCCCGCCAAGCGTCCAGCCGTTGACCTGGCGGGTATAGAGCTCGCGGCCGTGGATGCGCCGGCTCAGGTACGTGCCGACGTCCTCGCTGGCGATCTCGCGCTCGTCGAAGACCGGCCTGGATCGGGACAGCTCCTGGGTCGGGACCGGCCGCCGGGCCACGTCGACGAGGGGTCGGTCGGCGCCGGGACCGTCGGCCGCCAGGTCGATCTCGACCAGGTCCGTCCGATCGAACGGGCTCGGATTGAAGGCCGCCCAGGCGGCTCGAGGGAGCCCCGCCGCCCAGCTCCCGAGGACGCCGTCGCAAAGCCCGAAGGCGATCTGCGACGCCTCGGCGAACCGGACGAGGACCTGGTCGACCACCGGATCGAGCGAGCAGGCGCAGATCGAGTCGTGGGCCGAGTTCTCGACGATCCGTCTGGCGGCCTGCTCGAGGTAGCGATGTGGCCACGGGCCCGCTCCGTGGAGCGCCAGGATCGGTTCGGCCGTCCGCCACAGCGCTGCTTCGGCCACGGCCGCCGAAGCGCGAACGTCGACGTGGTTCGACACGACGCCCATCAGCATGTTCGCCCGGGCGCTCGATCGAAGCTCGCCGTCCCAGGATCGGTCGAGCGAGCCTTGGCCCCGCGTCTCGGCCAGGTATCCGTCCAGCGTGGCGACCTCGACCCGGAACCGGCCCTGTTCGGCGTTGTACCCATCGACAAGGTCGGCATAGCCCTGGAGCGGGATCGAGTGGTCCTCGCCGTACATCGCCAGGATGTCGGCGTCGCCGAACAGGCCCGCCACGCCGTCGACGTAGGTCCGAAGCTTGGCGTCGATCCTGCCCGGATCGTCGAACAGGTCGCGCGCGTTGCCGTAGCCGCCCCACAGGTACTCGGTCCGGACGGCCGAGCCGTCCGGGCTTCGCCAGGAGAACGCATGCCGATCGACGGCCTCGGGGACCCCACGCCAGACGACCGCGGACTCGATCCCCGCCCGGTGCAGGATCTGGGGCATCTGGGCGATGTGGCCGAACATGTCCGGCAGGTAGCCCACCGCCATCACCCGTCCCAGCTCGGACGCGCGGCGGGTGCCCATCTCGAGGTTGCGCACGATCGTCTCACCCGACACGAGGAACTCGTCCATCAGGATGAGCCACGGTCCGACCGCCAGCCGCCCCGACCCGACCAGGGCCGCGATCCGATCGGCTGTTTCGGGCCGGATCTCGAGGTAGTCGTCGACGGTGGCCAGCTGGCCATCCAGGGTGAACCGTAGACGCTCGTCGGTTTCCATCGCCTCGACCAGTCCATCGAGCAGCCCGACCAGGCGCATGCGGAACGCCTGGAACGGCAGGTACCACTCGCGATCCCAATGGGTGTGGGGGACAAGATGGACCGTCGTCGTCGAGGGCATCGAGGGCTCCGCAGGAGGAGCCCGATGGTACACTGTCGACCGTTGACCGAGGTGAGGAGCGGCGTGCGGCTGATCGCCGGTGAGGGTGTCCTGGAACCCAGCGATGCCGCCTCCGACCCGTTCGCGTACGTCGCCGTCGAGGTGCCGTTCGGAGCCGCAGGGCTGTCGGTCTCCCTGACCTACGACGACCCCGGCCCGACCGACCGGCGCGGCGTGGGGAGCATCTTGGACCTCGGCCTCTTCGAGCCGGGCTCGCTCGACCTCGGGACGCCCGCGTTCCGCGGATGGAGCGGGAGCGAGCGTCGCGAGATCGTGGTCGGGGAACGCGAGGCGACTCCCGGGTATCTCCCTGGGCCGATCCCCGCCGGGCGCTGGCACGTCATCGTCGGGCTCTGCCAGATCGCGCCGGAAGGCTGTCGATACCGGGTCGCCGCCGAGCCGCTCGCGGTCGGCGATTCCCGACTCGCGGCGGTCACGGCCGCGGTGTCCTCGGTCGATCCCGGGGATCACGCTCCGGCCCGGAGCGACCCCGCTCGTCTGATTTCGGCGGCCCGGGGGCGACCCGCGATCGTCGAGCCGGTCCGCGCTCGGGGCGACGGACTCGATCCGGGCGCCGATCCGTGGTGGCCCGGCGATCTCCATTGCCAGACGGTCCACAGCGACGGCAACCTGACCGTCGTCGCGATCGCCCGCTTCGCCAGGGCGGCCGGCCTCGCCTTCCTGTTCGTCAGCGACCACAACACGACGAGCCACCGGGCCGAGCTCGACGAGGCCGGAGCTGCCGCCGCGATCGCCCTCCACCCGGCCGAGGAGGTCACGACCTATCGCGGGCACATGGGGGCGCTCGGGGCGTCGGGCTGGGTCGACTTCCGCCAGGTCGACTCGACGGGGATGGCACGCGCGGCCGCCGCGGTCTGCGACGACGGCGGCCTGACCGTCCGCAACCACCTCGCGTCGGCCTCGTCCCCCTGGGAGTTCGGGCCGGTGACCGACGCGATCGAGGTCTGGAACGGTCCGTGGGACGGCCGCAACCACAACGCGTCGGCACTCTCGTCCTGGGCGGACGAGCTGGCGGCCGGGCGGCGGACGATCGCCGTCGGCGGCAGCGACATGCACGACGTCCCGGCCGACCGCCAGCCGATCGGGACACCGATCACCTGGGTCCGGGCGCCCGACCCGGGCCGAGCCGGCATCCTCCACGGACTCCGGGCGGGCCGCGTGGTCCTGTCCCGGACGGCGGCCGGCCCCCACCTCGACGTGCTCGCCCGAGCCGACCACCCCGGCGGGGGATCGGCCGGGATCGGGGATACCCTGACCTATCCGCCGACCGCCGATGTCGAGCTCACCTGGCGCGTCCGGGCCGGAATCGGAGCCGAGCTCCGCGTGCTCGGTCCGGACGGTGGCCTGGCGTCGGTCGCGCTTGACACGGAAGACGCGTCCGGAACGCTCCGCATCCCGTCCTCGGATCGTCCGCGCTTCATCCGCCTCGAGGTGCGCGCCCGGGATGGCGCGCCCCTCGCCCTGGCGAATCCGATCTACCTCGAGGAGAGCGCATGACCATCCAGACCGGCGTCGCCTACTTCGAGGGCAGGGCGCCGCGCCACACGTCACGCGATCTCGACGACATGGTCGATAGCGGATGTACGTACGTCATCCACTGCTACTCGGAATTCGACGTCAAGTACGCACCCGACTCGATGCGCCGGCTGGTGGCGGACACAAGAGCGCGCGGCCTCGGGGTCTGGCTCGACCCGTGGGGCGTCGGCGAGGTCTTCGGCGGTGAGCCGTTCTCCCGGTTCGGGGCGGTCCATCCAGAGGCGCGCCAGATCGGTTCCAACGGACTGGCGAACACCCACGCCTGCCTGAACCAACCCGCGTTCCGCGCCTGGGTCCACGATTGGGTCGACGCGGCGGCCGTGGCGGGCGCCGAGACGATCTTCTGGGACGAGCCGACCTGGGAGATCCGCGGCGGCACCTGGTCCTGCCGCTGCGAGCGCTGCCAGGCGCTCTTCCGCGAGCGGAACGGGGCGGCGATGCCGGTCGAGTTCGTACCCGAGGTCAAGCTCTTCCTCGAGGTCTCGATGGCCGACCTGCTGTCCGATGCGTGTACCTACGCTCGGGCGAAAGGCATCGAGAACGCGCTGTGCATCATGCCGCCGGAGGCGACGAACCCGGGCTTCACCGACTGGGACCGGGCCGCCTCGATCGAGGGCCTAGACAACTTCGGGACGGATCCGTACTGGTATTCGTTCGGCGGCGATCCCGCCGAGTACGTCGGCCGGCACGCCCGGGCGACCGTCGAGGTCGCCGACCGCCACGGGCTCGACCACCACGTTTGGGTCCAGGCGTTCGAGGTGCCGGCCGGCAGGGAAGCCGAGATCGGGATCGCCATCGACGCCGCAGCCGACGCTGGTGCAAGGAACATCGCCGCCTGGTCGTACGACGGTTGCTCGGCCATGTCGACCTGTGAGTGCAGCCGGCCGGAAGAGGCCTGGAAGGTCGTCGCGGACGGTTTCCGCCGGGTCCGGTCGCGGGGATGACGGACGCCACTGCGATCGACGCGGGTGAGATCGGCGCACGGATCCGGGCATTCGCGCCCGCCGACACCGATCCCGTGCTCCGGCTGTGGGAGACCACGATCGGGGCGCGCTACCCGCTCAGGGCAGACGTCCTCGAGCTGTCTCTCGCTGCGGATCCGACCACGACCGTCCGCGCCGCAGTGGCCGAGGTCGACGACGGGGTCGCGGGGTTCGCCTTCGCCGGAGCGTGTCTCGGCGAGCAGCCCGAGCTCGAGAGTCTGCGCCACGGGCTCTGGCTGCAGGCGGTGGTCGTCTCGCCGGATCGGCGACGGCTGGGGCTCGGCCGGGCGCTGGTCCGCACGGTCGTCGAGGTCGGGCGGATCGTCGCAGCGACCCAGGTCCAGGCCGGCGGCGGGCTTCACTACCTGTGGCCCGGGGTCCCGGACGATCTGGAAGACGCCGGGCCGTTCCTCACGTCCCTTGGCTTCGCCTTCGACCCGCACGTGTCCTACGACCTTCGGGGCGACGTCTCGGACGTCCGGGTCGATGCGACCACGGGGCGGGTCCTCGCCGCCGAGGGCTTGACGGTCGTCCCGGCGACGCCCTCCGATCGGGCGGCCCTCCTGGCGTTCATCCTCGCCGAGTTCGGTCCCGACTGGTGGCATGACACCAGGTACTTCCTGGACGGCGGCGGAAGCCCCTCCGAGCAGCTTCTGTTGGTCGATGCGAGGCGCGCCATCCGAGGATTCGCCCGGATCCACCTGCCCGCGTCGCGTCCACCCGGCTGGCCGATGTTCTGGCGTGGTGCTGCCTCAGGGGCCGGCGGTCTCGGGCCCATCGGCGTCGCCGAGGCGCTCCGGGGTCGGGGCCTCGGGCGGGCGCTGCTCGTCTCGGCGCTGGACCGCCTGCGGACGCTCGGATCGACCGATATCGTGATCGACGATACGACCCTGCTGGGCTACTACGGTCCGCACGGGTTCAGCCCGTGGATGACGTATCGCCACGCCGTCGCGCCGATCGGGCCGCTGGATGCCGCCCCCGTGGCGCCCGTTCGGGAGGACGCATGACCGCCGCCCAGCGCTACCTTCAGGGCACGCTCGAGATCCTCGAGGCGATGGCGTCGAGCCAGGAGGCGGCGATCGAGTCGGCCGCTGAGCGGGTCGCCACGGCCATCGCCGCCGGCGGCCGGGTGTGGATCGCCGCGACGAGCCACGTCCTCCACACCGAGCTCTACTTGCGGGCCGGCGGACTCGCGGCAGTCCACCCGCTCGGCGAGACGCCCGACCTTGCGACACCGATGCTCAAGTTGTCGGACGATGCACTTCGTGGGGACGGCTCGTTTCGCCCCACCCTGGGCGATGTCGCGATCGTCGGCACGAATGCAGGCACGGACGCGGGCACGGTCCAGGTCGCCATGGCAGCCCGGGCGGCCGGGTGCACCGTCATCGGGCTGACCTGCGTCGCCTACGAGCGCTGGGACGACGTCGTCGTCGAGCATCCGAGCGGTGCCAAGCTGGTCGATCTCGCGGATATCGTCGTCGACATCGGAGGGACGATCGGCGACGGCATCGTCGACCTGCCGGGGGTGGACACACCGGTCGGGCCGACATCGGGGGTCGTCCTGTGTGCGGCGGCCTGGGCGATCCTCGTCGGGGCGGCCGATCGCCTCGTGGACCGCGGGATGATCCCGATCGTCTACCGCAGCGTCCAGATCCCTGGTGCGGAAGCGCTCTTCCACGAGCGGATGGCTCGTTAC
Organism: Chloroflexota bacterium; assembly: GCA_017881905.1. Classification (GTDB taxonomy): domain Bacteria; phylum Chloroflexota; class Limnocylindria; order Limnocylindrales; family CSP1-4; genus Chersky-267. Next base: position 19,040 of record JADGQI010000019.1, on the reverse strand, counting down.
GAGACCACTCGCCGCGGCTGGGAACCTGCGCCCGCCGACGGGGGTTGACGAAGCGGCCGAAGCGAGCTAGCGCGTCGCGGCCGGGAAGAGCTCGTCGACCCTGACCGGGCGGCCGATCCGTTCCGACTCGTAGATCGACTGGACGACCGCGATCCCGCGACGACCCTCGGCCGCGCCGACGGATGGTGGGCGCCCCTCGCGGACGGCAGCCAGGAACTCGGCGATCTCCCGGGGCAGCTCGTCGCGTGCCACGCCGGTCACCGTCCGGCTGGGGGCACCGGCGAGATCGATGATGAGCTCGTGCCAGGTCCGGTACCGGATCGATCCACGCTCGCCGTGGATCTCGAGCTCGAGACGGCCGGGCATCGGGACCGAGGCCGCATCGCTCCGGAGCGGGTGGCTCGCCTCGAACACGAACAACGAACCGATCGTCCCGTCGGCGAACGACAGGACGGCGACCCCGCCGTCCTCGACCCCCGCGAGCCCGCGCACGCCGGTGGTCGTCCGACCGTAGACCTCCACGATCGGGCTGTCGATCAGCCAGGCCAGGCGGTCGACCAGGTGGACCGCGTCGTGCATCAGCTCGCCGCCGCCGGACAGCCGGCGGTCGTAGTACCAGGCTGGCCACGGCCCGTGCTCGCCGAAGGCGAACACGTCCTGGACCATCGTCGGCTGCCCGATCGCACCTCCGGCGATCAGCTCGCGAGCCTCGATCAGCTCCCGGTGGAAGCGGTGCGTGAGGCCGACCATCAGGGTGAGCCCGGCTGCCCGACAGGCGTCATCGATGGCGTCACAGTCGGCGACCGAGGCGGCCATCGGCTTCTCGAGGAGGACGTGCAGGCCGGCCGCGGCGCACTCCAGGACGATCGGCAGGTGGAGGGCGGTCGGGACGCACACGCTGACGACATCCGGCGCGGATCCGGTGACCATCGCCGGGACGGACGAGTAGGCGCGCGCACCGTGGATCGCCGCTGCGGCGGCCGCCCGATCGACCTCTGGGTCGACCACCGCGACGAGCTCGGCGCCCGGGTCGGCAGCGTAGGCCGCCGCGTGATCGAGCCCGATGAACCCCGCTCCGATGACCGCGGCGCGAAGCGGCGGGCGGCCCGGAGTCACGCCGAGACGACCGCTCCCGCGGCCAGCCGGCTGATCGCCTCGATCGTCCGGTCGACCTCGTCGGTCGTCGAGTAATGGACGAGCCCGAGCCGGAGCACGCCGCCGCCATCGAACAGGCCGAGGCGCTCGATGAGTGCCTGCGCGTAGAAGTCCCCGTCCCAGGCGTAGATGCCCTGCCGACCGAGCTCCTCGGCCGCCGCGCGGGGCGAGATGGCATCGAAGGTCAGGGCGAAGGTCGGCGTCCGCTCGGCGGCGCGGCTCGGATCCGCGATGCCCCACACGTGAAGCCCCGGGATGCCCGAGATCTCGGACAGGAACCGGCGGCTCAGCTCCCGCTCGTAGGCGGAGATCGCGGCCATCGACCCGACGAGCTGCGCCCGACGGGAGGCGCCGGCCACCTCGGCCGCGGTCACGGTCCCGGACGCGACGCCGACCGTGCGCAGGTAGTCCACGGCGGCCAGCGCCCCGGCGATGGCCTCGAAATCCTGGGTGCCGGTCTCGAACCGATCGTGGGCGGGTCGCACCTTGTAGGCCGGCAGACGATCGAGCACCTCGGTACGACCGTACAGTGCGCCGAGGTGCGGCCCGAACCACTTGTAGACCGACGTGGCGAGGAAGTCGGTGCCGAGGTCCGCGACGTCGATCGGGCCGTGCGGCGCGTAGTGGACCGCGTCGACATACGTCAGCGCGCCCGCCGCATGCGCCAGCTCGACGATCCGCTTGACCGGGTTGATCGTGCCGACGGCGTTGGAGGCGTAACCGACGGCGACGAGCCGTGTCCGCGCGGACAGCGTCGCCTCGAGGTCGGCCAGGTCCAGGGTGCAGTCGTGGACGTCCACGTCCACCGTCCTGACCGTGAGCCCGCGGTCCGCCGCGATCACCCGCCACGGCGATACGTTGGCCTCGTGGTCGAGGGTCGTCACGACGATCTCGTCGCCCGGCTCGAACGTCGCGGCGATCGACCGGCTGGCGTGGAACGTCAGCGTCGTCATGTTGTAGCCGAACTTGATCTCGTCGGCGGAGGCCGCACCGAGCAGGTCGGCGACCGCGGCGTGAGCCTCGTGGACGATCGCATCGCTCGCCCGGCTCGTGGCGAATGCGCCGCCATCGTTGGCGTTCGACTCGCGGTAGTACCGCACGATCGCGTCGATGACCCGTTGGGGCACCTGGGTACCACCCGGTCCGTCGAGGAAGACGACCGGGCGACCATCCTGCTCGCGTGCCAGCGCCGGGAACTCGGGGCGCAGCGCGAGCGGATCGAAGCGGCTCATCGGGTGCCTCCTGGGTCGGGATCGGGCGTAGGGTCGAGATAGCGTGGGTGCCAGTCCGCCGAGCCCCAGCCGGTCAGCCTGTCCGGGTCGATCCGGATGAGGCAGCGCAACCACGAGCGCGAGTCCTCGATGTAGGCCAGTCCGGCCGCACCCTCGTACCGTTCGGCCAGCCGACGAGCGAGGGCGAGTGTCTCACCTTCGAGTGGTTCCGGTCCGGTCACGACCTCGGCCCGGCCACGGATATGCACTCGAACGTCCGGATCGTCGGGATCGACGATCGACAGCGCCACCCGGGCGTCGCGCCGGATGTCGTCGACATAGCGAGACCGTGCTCGAGCGACGATCCAGACCGCGGCGCCATCCCACTCGAACCAGATCGGCACCATCGCCGGGTACCCGTCCGGGTCGACCGTCGCCAGCCGCCCGACGATCGGCCGAGCGAGCAGAGCGGCCTGGGCATCCGGGCCGAGGCGACCGTCGGTCACGCGATCGAGACCGGCACGGACAGCCTGGCGATCCGCGCGATGGCCGCGGTGAAATGCGGTCCAGCGGCGCCGATGATCGGCTCGAGGTGGCCCGCCAGCAGGCGCTCGGCCCCGAGGCTGGCCAGTCGTTCCACGGACCTGAGGGCCGCCTGCAGATCGCAGTCCCAGGTGTCCTGGAGGAGGATCCGTCCGGCCGGGAACAGGGCGTCGCCGGAGAACAGGGTCGCGGCGCCATCGACGTCGACCAGGTAGGCCAGGTGGCCGGCGGCATGGCCGGGGGAGGGGATCACCCGGAAGTCGAGATCGCCGATGCGCAGGGTCTCGTCCGACGTCAGGGTCCGGTCGACGTCGAAGGCCTCGAGCCGGTAGTCGGCCGGATAGAGCCCCGCGGCGCGGGCTCGATCGACGCTGGTCGCCTCCTCGTCGGCGGTCGCCAGCCACGGTGCCGTTTCGACGGAGGCGGCGATCCGGACGGACGGGAGTTCCCGGCGCCAGGCGGCACCGCCGCCGGCATGGTCGGCATGGGCGTGGGTGAGCAGGATCCAGCCGATCTCCAGGGGGTCGAGGCCATCCCGGCGCACTTCGGCCAGGATCGCCTCGATGCTTCGACCGGTCCCGCTGTCGACCACGACATGGCCGTCCGGGGTGGTCACCAGGTAGACCTGCGAGTCGAGCGGGTCGGTCAGCGCCCACGCCGCCTCGCCACTACCGACGAGGTGGATCCGTTCGGTCAGGCGCATCGCCGGAATCTGGTCGGTCGGCCGGTAGACTGTCAACCGTGGACCGGCACCCTTGATACGGTCGTGAGCGACGGACGACGCGAGGCAGGACGGCCCATCCTGTTCGCGCATCGAGGTGCATCCGGCCGGGCTCCCGAGAACACCATCGAAGCGTTCCGCCTGGCCGTCGACCTTGGTGCGACCGGCCTCGAGACCGACACCTGGCGATCCGCCGACGGGATCCCGATGCTGGTCCACGATCGGACGTACTCTCGGCCCGGTCGACGTGTGGTGGTGACCCGGTCCACGGCGGTGGTGATGCGGGCCGACGGGATCCCGACCCTGGCCGACCTGTATGCCGCCGTCGGCGCCGATCGACCGATCTCGATCGATCTCCAGCACCCCGAGGTCGCTCGGGCCGTGATCGCCACCGTGGCCGAGGTCGGATCACTTGACCGACTGTATGCCTGCACGGTCGATCTCAGCCTCCTGGCCGCCGTCCGTCGCCTTGACGGGACCGTCCACCTCGTCCATTCGACCCGGCCCCGACGCGTGCCGGAGGGGTTGCCCGCTCGGATCGCGCTGCTCGCCGCGCGGGGGATCGAAGTCCTCAACATGACCTGGCGCGATTGGTCCAGCGAGCTGGTCGAACGGGCGCGGGACGCGGGTCTGCGCCCGTTCGCCTGGGACGCCCACACCGTTGAAGGGATCGAGCGAGCGCTCGACCTGGGTGTCGACGCGATCTACTCCGATCACCCCGACCTTCTGGTCGCCGCCGTCGCGGCCCGCATCGCTGCCGCGGATTCCGGGCCCGGTCGGACATGACGACAGGCCCGGCGTCGGTGCCGGGCCTGTCGTGGTCCGCCGGAGGGCCGACGGCTCAGGGGCCGTTGGCGTCGATGTCCGCCTGGATGGTCTTGGCCAGATCGTCGAGGGCCTTCTGCGAGGCCACTCCGCCCGTCAGCACGCTGTCGAGCGCGGTGTCCATCCCATCGTGGAGCGCCGACCACTGGGAGATCATCGGGTTGGTCCAGGTCTTGGGATGGTTGGCGATGTCGAGGAACGTCCCGAAGTGCTTGACCCCCGTGAGGGTCGGATCGGTGACCAGCGACTTGAGCTGGGGGACGCTGGCGTTCTGGACGGCCATCGCCCGTGAGGGATCGGCCGTCATCAGGTACATCCCGAACTGCGCGGCGGCCTCAGGGTTCTTGACCCCGGTCGGGATGAAGAAGGCATTGCCGTTGACGAACCCGGCGCCGTACTCGTCCGGGCTCAGGGCCGGGAACGGCGCCGTCTCGTAGTTGAGGTTCGGAGCGAAGTTCGGGGCGTACGCGGCGCCCGGGACCCACTCGCCGAACAGGCCCATCGCGACCTTGCCGGTGTAGAACAGGTCCTCGTCCTCGGAGCCCTTGCTGGCGACAAGCTTGGTCAGCTCGCCGTTCTTGTTGTACTTGTCGTAGTACTTCTTGTACCAGTCGAACCAGGCCACGCACTCGGCGCTGTTGACGGTGACCTTCTTCGTGGCGTCGTCGTAGTACTTGCACCCGAACAGCTGGCTCAGCTCGGTCAGGTTCTTGCCGGGGTAATCGGGGATGAAGCCGGCCCGGGCGAGCGAGCCGTCCGCGTTGTACTTGGTCAGCTTCTCGGCCATCGTCCACAGCTCATCGGGCGTCTTCGGCGGCACCGCCGGATCGAGCCCGACCTCCTTGAACGCGTCGGTGTTCCAGTAGAAGCCCCAGTCGTCCTGGAGGAAGGGCAGCCCGTAGAGCTTCCCCTGGTACTTCACCCATTCGAGGGAAGCCGGGATGATGTCGCTCGTGTCGGCGCCGATCTTCGTCAGCAGATCGTCCATCGGCATGATGACCTGGTCGTGGGCGAACCCCGGGATCGCCTCGTTGTTGCAGGTGATGACCATGTCGGGCGGCGCTCCGCCGGCGACCGATGCGGCGATCTCCTCGATCTTGATCGAGCCGCTGATGCCGCGGACCTGGATCTCGGGATGGCTGGCGTTCCAGGCCTGGATGATCTGCTCCATCGCCTTGACCTCGCCCTCGCCCGACCAGCAGTAGCGCAGGACGAGGTCGACCGCCGCCGCCGGTGCGCTCGGTGCGACCGATGGGCCAGCCGCCGGGGTCGAAGGTGCCGGGGGTGCCGACGTCGCGGTCGTGCCGCTGCACGCTGCGACCACGAGCGCCACGCCCGCCAGCAGTGTTCCTAGGGACCGGGTTCGCATGGATCGTTCCTCCTCCTTCGATGGCCCGCCGACGAGCGTCGAGCGGGAGCATGGTCGACTGGTGCGTCCCCGGCGACCTCCTCTCAGCCCTTGACGCCGGTGAGGGTGATGCCCTCGATGAATTTGCGTTGGGCGAAGAAGTACAGGACCACGAGCGGCGCTGTGATCGCGACCGACGCGGCCATCGACAGCGGCCAATCGGTCTTGTGAGCGGACTGGAAGGTCTGGATCGCCAGCGACAGCGGCTGGAGTGCCGGGTCGCGCAGGTAGATGAGCGGTTTGAAGAAGTCCGTCCACTTGTCGATGAACGTGAACAGCGCAACGGTGATGATCGCCGGCCAGGACAGGGGGACGATGATCCGGAGCAGGATCCGGAGGTCGTTGGCGCCATCGATCCGGGCAGCATCGGACAGCTCGGTCGGGATCCCCAGGAAGAACTGGCGGAGCAGGAAGATGAAGAACGGGTTGCCGAGGAAGGTCGGGATGATCAGCGGCAGATAGGTCCCGACCCAACCCAGCTTGGAGTAGATGATGTAGAGCGGGATGAAGGTGACCTGGTCGTTGAGCATCATCGTCGCCAGCAGGATCACGAACACGATGTCCCGGCCGGGCCACTTGACCCGCGAGAATCCGTAGGCGACCAGGCAGCACGAGCCGACCGTTCCGACGACCGACGGGATCGCGTAGAACAGCGTGTTCCGCAACGCCACCGGGAAGTTGATCTTGGCCAGGGCGGTCGGGTAGTTGGACCAGACCGGATCGGCCGGGATCCAGACCGGCGGCGTGGCGATCGCCGCCGGTCCGGTCTTGAGCGAGGTCGAGATCATCCACAGGAACGGGGCTGCGAACAGCGCGGCGAGGACCATCAGCACGCCGTAGACGACCAGACGCGACGGCGTCAGTCGCCGGCGGCGATGCGGCCGGATCTGGACGGCCGAGGCGACGGCCGCCGTCCTCACCGGTTGCCCTCGTAGTAGACCCGGTTACGTGACGCGCGCAGCATGACCAGGGTGGTGATCAGGATGATCAGGAGCAAGACCCAGGCGAGCGCGGAGGCGTAGCCCACCCGGAAGTAGCGGAATGCGTTGTTGTACAGGTTGAGGCCGTAGAACAGCAGCGAGTTCTGGATCCCGCCGACCGCGCCGCTGCCGCGCCCGACCGTGCCCTCGCTGACGACGTACGCCTGGGTGAAGTACTGGAAGGCGCCGATCGCGCCCGTGATGAGGTTGAACAGGATGGCCGGACTGATCATCGGGATGGTGACGTTGCGCAGCTTCGCCCAGGCCCCGGCGCCGTCGACCTCGGCAGCCTCATAGAGGGACTTCGACACGCCCTGGAGCGCGCCGAGATAGATGATCACGACGTCGCCGGCCGCCCAGACCGTCATGAGGATGATCCCGTTCTTCGACCAGTCGGGGTCGTAGAACCACTTGGGCCCTTCGATCCCGAACCGAGCCAGGAACTCGTTGACCAGACCGTATTGGGGATTGAGGAGCCAGATCCAGAGGATGGCCGCCGCGACCGACGGGACGACGACCGGCAGGTAGAAGATCGTCCGGAAGATGCCGATCCCTCGGATGCTCTTGGTGTTCAGGAGGAGGGCGATCCCGAGCGCGGTGATGATCGCCAGCGGCACTCCGAGCAGGGTCAGGTACAGGGTATTGGCCAGCGACTTCCAGAAGATCGGATCGTTCAGCATCCGGCTGTAGTTCTCCAGGCCGATGAAGCTCGGTTCCTGGAGGATCCGGAAGTCCGTGAAGCTGTAGTACAACGAGGCGAGGGCCGGATAGAGATAGAAGCACACGAACCCGATGAGCCACGGCGAGATGAACGCCAGGCCGATGGCCAGGTTGCGGCGCTCGCCGCGGGTGAGCACGTGCGGCGTCCAGCGTCGTCTCGTCACGTCGACCGAACCGCTCATCGACCGGTCGTGTCCCCTGGTCGGTCGAAGTACGGGGCGACCAGGTCGCGCGCCTCGTCACAGTGCTGTTGGAAGGCGCGCCCGGCCGCCTCCGGGTCCCCGCCGCGCAACACCTCGAGCAGCGGGCGATGCTGCGCCGTCGTGGCCTGGCCCGCGAGGAGTCGATCGTCGTGTCGGATCAGGGTCTGGACCGCCGGGACGTGGCGCAGGAACACGTCGTGCAGACGTCGGTTCCCGCTCAGGATGCACACGCGCTCGTGGAACTCGAGGTCCTGCCGGCGGACGGTAGCCGTGTCTCCGGCGCGAGCGGCGATCTCCATCGCCGTGACGATCTCCTCGAGCTCGACGAGGACGGAAGGTCGACCGGCGCGGACGATGAGCTGCGCGGCCCGCCCTTCGACGGCGGCGCGAACGTCGTAGATCTCGCGCACGTCGGCCTCGGTCAGGCTGACCACGAACGCTCCACGGCGGGAGCCCTCGACGATCAGCCCTTCCGTCGTCAGGATGCCGAATGCCTCGCGAACCGTCCCGCGGCTCACGTTGAGCTGCGCGGCGATCCTGGCCTCGACCAGGTGGGTGCCCTTGACCAGGACGCCGGCCAGGATGCGATCCCGAAGGATGTCGGCGGCGTCCTCGACCAGACGACGAGGGGCGGGCAACGGAGGGAGCTCAGTGGATCCCGCCGGTTCGAGCGAAGGCTCGGGGTGCTCGCGCCCCTTGACCCGGGTCGCCGTGGGTGGGCTGAACGACGGTCGGTCCACGGGTCATCCTCCATGCCCACCTCGACCGTCGGACCCGGTCGAGACCCGGTGACTCTACACCCTGGCACCTTGTCGGTCAGCGGTCGACCGACGACCGTCGAACGGTATCATCGTGTCCTCCACGACCTCCGGATCGGAGTGGGATCCGATGGATTGGCATCGTCGCGACAGGACCTGGATCGGCGGGCACCGGGGTGCGAACGCGCTCGCCCCCGAGAACACGTTCGCCGGCTTCGAGGTGGCTCGCTCCGCCGGTGTCGATTACGTCGAGACCGATGTCCGAGCGGCCGTCGACGGCACGCTCGTGCTGGTCCACGACGACCGCCTCGAGCGGACGACCGACGGGTCGGGAGCGGTCGACGGGCGGCGTCCGGACGAGCTCGCGCGCCTTGATGCCGGCTCGTGGTTCGGAGCCAGGTTCGCGGGAGAGCGGATCCCGACGCTCGAGGGCTTCCTGGGATGGATCGAGGGCGTCCCACCCCTCGGCGCGATCCTCGAGGCCAAGGGCCCGGGGACCGGCGGACCGCTGGCCCGACGGATCGCGACATCGTCGGCGGCCGATCGGTTGGCGATCTGCGGGTTCTCCGCTGCCGAGCTCCGGTCGGCTCGCGCCGCGTTGCCCGGCATCGTGACCGTGCTTCTCCTCGACACCGACGACCTCCAGGCAGGTCCTGCAATCGAGCTGACTCGCGCGGCGCAGGCGGACGGCGCGGCGCTCCTCGGTCGCGCTCTGACTCCGCGGCGGCTGGCCGAGCTGCGCGCGGCCGGTCTGCTCGTCGGTGCGGGTACGCGCAACCGTCCATCCGCCGTCCGACGGGCGCTCGCCTTGGCGGTCGACCTGCTCGACTCGGATCGGCCACCCGTCGCGGTCCGCGTACGAGCCGAGGTCGACGCCTGAGCGCACTCGACCGCTCGATCGTCGAGGGCTCCGACCTGGATCTCAGGCCGGGATCTCAGGCCGGGATCTCAGGCCGGGATCGCGATCGGTCTCTGGGAGCGTGTGCGGCGATCCGCGACCTTCCGGCTGAGCCGCCGCCGGCGCCGGGAGAGATCCGCCTCGAGGAGCGGCAGACGGCGGCCGAGGAACCGGGCCCGCTCGGCGATGCCATCGGCCCGACGGCACGCTTCGAGGGCCCCCGCCGGGTCACGCCGCCGATGCTCGAGGATCTTGGCCACCTCGATCCAGCCGACCCCCGCCCACATCCCGCCACCGACGGCGATGTCGTGCCACGCCGCCAACGCGTCGTCTTGGCGACCGACCCGGCGGAGGAGTCTCGCTCGATCCACCAGGAGTCCGTCGCGGTCGTGGCGCGTGGCCGGCGTGGAGGGGTCGAGGGCATCGGCTCGGGTGGTCAGCAGGGCCGTCCACGACCGGGTCGGTGAGCGTCCGACGGGACCGGTCTCGAGCGCGATCTCGAGACAGTCGAGCGCTTCCTCGCAGCGGCCCAGGCGTCGATACGCGCGGGCGAGGCCGGCGAGGTCGCCGGCTGGTGCCAGGCGACGATCGGCCAGACCCCCGAGCTTCGCCTCGGCGTGGGCAAGCAGTCGGGCCAGCGAGCGGACGTCCTCGTGGTTGTGGCGGACGACCTCGGCGAGCCCGTCCGCGGAGCCACCCCGGAGGAAGTCGAGGTAGCGGCCCGGGATCTCCCAGCCGTCCACGTCCGGCCCTCGGGCGACCCCGAGGAGCTCCGTCTCGACCGTCCGGAGCCGGGCGTCCGTGAGGCGATGGCGGAAGATGCGCCGCACGAACGGGAGCAGGTCGAGATGGCCGGCATGGACCGGTGCGGCCCGCCGGCTCATCCGGTACCGGCTGACGAGGAGCGGCCAGTCGAAGCCGCGGCCGTTGTAGGTCACCAGCCAGGCGTCGGCCGGGATCTCGAGGGCGAGTGCGTCGAGCATCGCCGGCTCATCCGCGTGGTCCGGCATCAGCAACTGGACCTGGCGGAACCGGTCGCCCTGCCAGGTGCCGAACCCGACGAGGAATGCCACGGTCCCCGCGCCGGTGGCGAGGCCCGTCGTCTCCGTGTCGAGACAGACCAACGGGACGTCGGCGGGCGCGCCGTCGGGCAACCCGGCGAGCCGTTCGCGGTCGACGAGGAGCGGGACGGAGGCGGGCTCGACACGGACGTATCCGCCGGCCGGCCCGTGGATCCACTCCCCGTCGACCGCCTGTGCAAGTCGATGAGCCAGATCGGCGCTCGATCGGGTGAGGGCGCCACGATCGGGTCGGGGCGGCGGGCGGCCGGTGCGCGCGGCTTCGTCGCGCTGTCGTCGGAGGTCGGCCAGCCGGCGCCCGAGCCGGTTCGCGTCGCTCACCGCGGTCTGCCGGTGCCGATCCGCGGGGCCTGCGGGAGGTCCGCCCCGAGAGCTTGGAGGAGTCGCAGCGCGAGCGCCTTCGCGTCCACGTCGGGCTCGAGGCGCGGACCGGTGCACGTCGGGCAGCCGCCGTGGCACCCGCAGCCGGCGATCAGCTCGGCCGCACCCTCGATGAGCTCGTCGGTGCGCCCGAACAGCCGCTCCGCGAGCCCGACCCCGCCGGGGACGGCCTCGTAGAGATAGATCGTGGGCGCCTCCTGGTGCGGGCTTCGGACCTGGGTCACCAGGCCGAGGTCCCGTGGGTCGACCATCAGCAGCACGCTCGCGACGGTCTGGATCGCCCGTCCGGCTCCGACCAGGGCGACGTCGAGCTCGTCGCGGCGCCACCCGCCGCCCGGCCCGACATCGGCGGCGTCCGGGCCGATGACGATCCAGGCGGCCGTTGTCTGGAGCTCGATCTCAGGCAGGTGGATCCGGCCCCAGCCGATGTTCTCGTTGGTGACGAACTTGAGCTTCTTGTAGATCGTCGCCAAGCTCGCGACCATCACCTCGCCGTGGATCCGGCGACCGCCCGTGATGGGGGCCTCGGCGAAGACGTCGAGGGGCTTGAGCGTCACGGCCCGGTCGGCCTGGGTGTAGTGGTCGACATCGACCCGCCGGACGTAGGCCTTGCGCTCATCCCAGTCGAGGGTGTCGACGTGGAACTGGACCGACTCGTGAAGATAGATCGCGTCCTCGTGGACGAGGGTCTGAGCGCTGAACAGGTCCACCTCGCCGATGACCCGCGGCCGGTCCGGCGTGGTATCGACGATCACCACGTTCTCCTGGGCAGCCGTCCGGAGCGAGACCTCGGACGCCGGGAAGTTCTCGCTCGACCAGTACCAGCGGCCGTCCCCGGCCTGCCGGACATGACCCTCCTCGGCGAGGAATGAAAGGAGGTCGTCGGCCGAGGCCGGGCCGAACATCTCGCCCGGCTCGAACGGGAGCTCGAACGCGGCCGCCTTGAGGTGCGCCAGCAGGACGTGGAGGTTGTCCGGGTCGAGGCGGGCCTCCTCGGGAGCTCCATCGAGCAGGAACTCGGGATGGCCCACGACATACCGATCGACCGGCGAGCCGGAGGCGACGAGCACGCCTACGCTCACCCCCTGGCGCCGACCGGCCCGCCCGAACTGCTGCCAGGTCGCCGCGATCGAGCCCGGATAGCCGGCCAGGATGGCGACGTCGAGCCGACCGATGTCCACCCCGAGCTCGAGCGCGTTGGTGCTGACCACGCCGAGGACCTCGCCGTCGCGCAGACCGCGCTCGATCGACCGGCGCTCGCTGGGCAGATAGCCGCCGCGATACCCACGGACGCGCGATCGGGGCCCGGCGCCCTCGCGAAGGGCCTCGCGCAACCCGGTCAGGAGGATCTCGACGGCGGTCCGCGACCGACCGAACACCACGGTCTGTCGTCCGGCGCGGAGGAACGGCAGGGCCCAGCGATCGGCGACGGTCAGCGCCGAGCCGCGCGCACCGGTCGCCGCGTCGAGCAGCGGCGGCTCGACGAACAGCAGGTGACGCTCGCCGGCCGGCGCGCCGTTCCGATCGATCAGCCGGGTCGTCCGGCCCGTCAGGGTCCGGGCAAGGTCGCCCGGGTTCCCGATCGTCGCGGAGCAACAGACGATGACGGGATGCGAGCCGTAGTGAGCACAGATCCGAAGGAGGCGGCGCAGCACGTTGGCGACGTGGCTGCCGAAGACCCCTCGATAGGAGTGGAGCTCGTCGATCACGATGACGCGGAGCTGCTCGAAGAGTTGGAACCACTTGGTGTGGTTGGGCAGGATCGCGGCATGGAGCATGTCGGGGTTGGTGACCACGACCTGTCCGGCGGAGCGGATCGCCGAGCGGATCGGGGCCGGAGTGTCGCCGTCGTAGGTCGCGGCCGAGACGGTCAGGCCGGCCGCGCGGGCGAGCTCCGAGAACTCCGCCACCTGGTCCTGGCCGAGCGCCTTCGTCGGGAACAGATACAGCGCCCGGGCCGAGGGATCCTCGGCGAGGGCCTGGAGGGTCGGCAGGGCGTAGCACAGGGTCTTGCCCGACGCGGTCGGCGTGACGACCACGACGTCCTCGCCGGCGCGCACCGCCTCGATCGCCGCCGCCTGGTGGATGTACAGGTCGTCGATCCCGCGCATCGCGAGGGCGGCCGCGATGCGGGGGTCGAGCCAGGCGGGGAGGGGCACGCTCACCGCCGTCCTGGCGGGGATGACTCGATGGTGGAGGACGCCGGCGGAGAGCGAGGGCTCGTCGAGGAGGTCGTCGAGCACCGAGACCACCGATGCGGGTGCGTAGCGGCGCACGATGTCAGTCTCCTCGATATCGAACGGATGTACGAAAGCGCCCAGAGTCTAACGCACCGTCGCGCGAGGTAGTGACAGCTCGGCTGACACGGCGGGGCGATTTGACAGCCCAGCTGCCGGCAGCTAGGGTGGCCCGGATGGACCTCCCGAGCGACCGGGTTCCCGAACCGTCGGGCCCGGACGACCGCCCCGAGCGCCCGACCCCAGCCACCCGACCCGATCCTCGTCCGCGACCGGCCGGACCCGATCTCGGTGGCTTGTCCATCGCCGGCATCACCCGTCGGCGGGTCGCCTGGATCCTGGCGGCGATCGTGTCGATCTGGATCGTGTCGGTGTTCGCCCGTCAGGTCGGCGACGCGGGTGCAGCGGCGGATCGAGCGGACCGGCTCAGGTTTGCCAACGCCGGCCTCGCCAGCCAGGTCGAGGATCTCCAGAAGGAGCTCGAGCTCGTCCAGCAGCCGTCGTTCGTCGAGCAGCAGGCGCGCGCCAACGGCCTCGGCGGCAAGGGCGAGCGCTCGTTCGCCCTCGGGCCCGACGCATCAGCGCTGCCGACGGACGCCCCTGGGTCCGCTGGCGTCCGGCTCGGGGCCAGTCCGGCCCACACCGCGCCGATCGACGTCTGGCTCGACCTGCTGTTCGGCCCGACGCGCTGAACCAAGGGCGGCGGCTGCCCGGTCTCCGACGGTTGCCGGGCCGGCCGAGCATCGATATCCTGAGGGAGCCACGACCCGAGACGGATCGGTCGGTGAACGCGTGGCGGAGTAGCTCAGTGGTAGAGCAGGGGACTCATAAGCCCTTGGTCGGTGGTTCAAATCCGCCCTCCGCTACCAACCCCTCAGCGTGCTTCCCGAGGTCGGCCGCGCGTCGGTCGATCCAGCGAAGCCTTCGGCCCGTACAGATGGACGAGCGGCGGTAGCCATCGGTCATCGGGTCATCCCGGGACCGAGCGCTATACTCGTCGCACGGCCGACGCGTCGAGCGTCGGTCAGTCCCGCTCGACCCGGAGGCCATTCTTCTTGAACGCGAAGTTCGCCCGGAACGGGATCGTGATGCTTGTCCTGATCGTCGGGACGCTCGCGCTCCTGTGGACGTGGCTCAGCAGCAGCACCCCCAGTACCCAAGTCGGCTACTCCCAGTTCCTGGCCGATGTCGCCGCCGGCAAGGTCAAGGCGGTCGAACAGCAGCAGGAGACGCTGACCGTCACCAAGACCGATACGAACGACACCTACACGGTCACGGTCCCGAGCCTCCTGACGGTCGTCTACCCGACCGACATGCAGGCGGCGGCGAAGACGACCGGCCTCACCCTTCCGACCGACATCTATAAGGCGAAGCCCGTGCCCGATACCTCATGGCTCGGGATCCTGATCACCGGCCTGCTGCCGCTGATCGTGATCGTCGGGTTCATCCTGTTCATGATGCGACAGGCCCAGGGCACCAACAACCAGGCGATGAGCTTCGGCAAGAGCCGCGCCCGGATGTTCCTCGGCAACAAGACGGTCGTGACCTTCAACGACGTCGCCGGCGTCGACGAGGCCAAGACGGAGCTCCAGGAGGTCGTGGAGTTCCTGAAGTACCCCGAGAAGTTCAACTCGCTCGGCGCGCGCATCCCGCGCGGCGTGCTGCTGGTCGGTCCTCCGGGCACCGGCAAGACCCTGATGGCCCGAGCGGTGGCCGGCGAGGCAGGGGTGCCGTTCTTCTCGATCTCGGGCTCCGAGTTCGTCGAGATGTTCGTCGGCGTCGGTGCCAGCCGTGTCCGCGACCTGTTCGACCAGGCCAAGCGGAACAGCCCGTGCATCGTGTTCGTGGACGAGATCGATGCGGTCGGCCGCCAGCGCGGCGCCGGCCTCGGCGGTTCGCACGACGAGCGAGAGCAGACCCTCAACCAGATCCTCGTCGAGATGGACGGGTTCGACACGAACACCAACGTCATCGTCGTGGCCGCCACCAACCGACCCGACGTCCTCGACCCGGCGCTGCTGCGTCCCGGTCGGTTCGACCGCCAGGTCATCCTCGACCGCCCGGACATCCGCGGCCGGACGGCGATCCTCAACGTCCATACCAAGGGCAAGCCGCTCGACAAGTCGGTCGACGTCGAGGGGATCGCCAAGCAGTCGCCCGGCTTCTCGGGCGCCGACCTGGCGAACCTCGTCAACGAGGCGGCCATCCTGTCGGCACGCCGGAACAAGAAGCTGATCGGGATGTCCGAGTTCCAGGAGGCGCTCGAGCGGATCGTCGCCGGCCCGGAGCGACGCAGCCGCGTGATCAGCGACGCGGAGAAGAAGATCATCGCGTTCCACGAGGGCGGCCACGCCGTCGTCATGCGCGTCCTGCCGAAGTGCGACCCGGTCCAGAAGGTCACGATCATCAGCCGCGGCATGGCCCTCGGCTACACGATGGGGCTGCCCAGCGAGGACCGCTACCTCAAGAGCAAGACCGAGTTCGAGGACGAGATCGCCGGGATGCTCGGCGGGAACGCCGCCGAGCGGCTCATCTTCGGCGACACCACGACCGGCTCGTCGAACGACATCGAGAAGGCGACCGACCGGGCCCGCCGGATGGTCACCGAATACGGCATGAGCGATCGGCTCGGGCCGTTGTCGTTCGGCAAGCGTGACGAGCTGGTGTTCCTCGGACGCGAGATCGGTGAGCAGCGGAACTATTCGGACGACGTCGCCAAGACGATCGACGAGGAGGTCCGCGCGATCATCGACCGCGCCTACGAGCGCGCGATGGACACCCTGATCACCCACCGATCGAAGCTCGAGGCGCTGGCCGAGAAGCTGGTCGCCGAGGAGACCGTGGACAGCCCCGACTTCGAGGCCCTGTTCAGCGATCTCCCGCCGAAGGAGAACACCCACGGGCTGGCCGCGGAGATCATCGCTCCCGGCGAGACCGATCCGGGACCCACCCCGACGCCGAACCCCGCCCCGATCTGAGGATCGCGGGGAACGGTTCACCCAGACTCCGGACGAACGGGCCACGCGGCCCGTTCGTCGATTCTGCGGGCCCGGGTCGGTCGCCCGGACCGCGGCACGCCACTATCGCCTCGCCGCTACGATCGGCTGGCACGGATCGGATCCCTTGGAGGACGCATGGCTGAGATCGAGACCCCCGTCGAGTCCTACCTGGCCGCCGGTCGCGAGAGGCGGATCGCCACGTTCGGCGACTTCCTGCGGATCCCGAGCGTGTCCGCCGATCCGGCGTTCGCGGCCGACGTCCATCGCGCCGCCGAGTGGCTCGGTGAGCGGCTCCGGACCGCCGGTCTCGACCACGTGGACGTGTCGGAGACGGGCGGCCACCCGATGGTCTACGCCGACTGGCTCGGCGCGGCCGGCGCACCGACCGTCGTCGTCTACGGGCACTACGACGTCCAGCCGCCGGATCCGCTCGCCGAATGGACGTCGCCGCCGTTCGAGCCGGCCGTGGTCGGACATCGCATCCTGGCCCGCGGCGCGAGCGACGACAAGAGCAACATCTCGATCTTCATCGAAGCCGTCCAGGCGCTCTTGGCCACCCGGGGTCGACTGCCCGTCAACCTCCGGTTCGTGTTCGAGGGCGAGGAGGAGGCGGGCTCGGAGCACCTCGAGGAGTGGCTCGAAGCCAATCGCGAGCGGCTCGGCGGCGATATCGCGATCATCAGCGACGTCGGTTTCTTCGAGGGCAACCTGCCCGCCCTGACCATCGCGCTCCGCGGGATCATGTCGGCCGAGATCACCGTGACCGGGCCGTTCCAGGACGTCCACTCGGGCGTCTACGGCGGGGCGATCGCGAATCCCGTCAACGCTCTCGCCACGATCATCGCCGCGCTCAAGGGACCCGACGGCCGCATCCGCATCCCCGGCTTCTACGACGACGTGGTCCCACTGTCGGATGACGATCGCGCCGCGTACGCGGCCCTGCCCTTCGACGACGACGCCTACCGTGAGTTCCTGGGCGTGCCGGAGTTGGTCGGAGAAGCCGGGCACACGACGCTCGAGCGGAAGAGCGGCCGCCCGACCCTCGACATCAACGGTATCTGGGGCGGATATCAAGGCGAGGGAGGTAAGACGATCATCCCCGGCCGGGCCGGCGCGAAGCTCACCTGCCGCCTCGTCCCCGACCAGGACCCGGGCCGGATCTTCGAGGGGCTCAAGGCGTTCATCGAGGAGATCGCTCCGCCCGGGGTACGGGTGCGGGTCGAGCCGCAGGGTGGTGGACACCCGATCCGGTCGTCGATCGACCACTGGGCCGTGGACGCGGCAGCGAAGGCGCTCGAGGACACGTTCGGTCGCCCGCCGCTGTTCATCCGCGAGGGTGGCTCGATCCCGTTCGTGGCGACCTTCGAGCAGGCGCTCGGTCTGCCGGTCGTGCTGATGGGATTCATGCCCCCGGACGGGAACTTCCACGCCCCGAACGAATGGATGGACCTCGACAACTTCGAGGCGGGCATCCGCGCCGTGATCCGTGTCTTCGACGGGTTCGCCGCGAGCGCGCCATAGCCCTTTTGGGTGGGTGGTTATGTGATGAATGGTCGGGTGTTGCCGTCCGGACCCGGTGCTAGAGTCCCGGCAAAGGCATCCCCTGGAGGACCACGACTCGATGACCACCGAGGCAGCCGACACGACCGCCGCCGCTCCTGCCGGAGCTGCTGCACCCGCCGGGACCGCCGCGGCGCCGAAGGGGACCTGGCGGCTGGATACCCCGAACGGCAGCATGAGCCCGCGCTCGGCGCTCGACGTCCTCGTCGACCTCAACGACAAGGTGACCAGCGGCAAGGTCGGGGAATACCAACCAGTCCCGCTCGGGTTCACACCGCTCGATAAGACGATCGGAACCGGCCTCCGTGCAGGTGAGCTGCTCCTGATCGGCGGGGCCCAGGGCACCGGCAAGACGACGATGGCCCTCCAGATGGCCCGCAACGTCGCCTCCGGCGGCCAGGCCAACGTCCTGTACATCTGCTTCGAACACGAGGAGCAGTACCTGCTCAACCGACTCATCGCGATGGAGTCGGCGCTCGCCCACCTCCCGCACAAGACCGGCGCGATCAAGATCCAGGACGTCCGCAAGGAGATCCTGGGATCGTGGGTCGCCGAGGGCCAGGGCGCCGCCCAGCTGACCAACAACCCGCGCCTCCGGCCCTCGCTCGACCGGATCGCCCGCTACGGGCAGAGCCTGTTCCTCGTCCGCGGGACGCAGACGGCGAGCACGGTCGACAACATCCGCAAGCTCGTCCAGCAGCACCGTGAGCTCTCGGGGGATCGGCGCCTCCTGGTCGTCGTCGACTACATGCAGAAGGTACCCGTCTACCCGGAGCCGCCGACCGAGTCCGAGAAGGTGACCTACGTGGTCAACGGACTCAAGGACGTGGCTCTGTCCGAGGACGTCCCGATGATCTCGATCGTCGCAGCGGACAAGGAGGGCCTCAAGGCCGCCCGGCTGCGCAACCACCATCTGCGCGGGTCGTCGGCCATCAACTACGAAGCCGACATCATCCTGATCCTCAACGAGAAGTACCAGATCGTGGCCAAGGTGAACATCGAGTTCAACCCGTACCAGGCCCAACGGTTCCGCGACTGGGTCGTGGTCTCGGTCGAGAAGAACCGCGGCGGCCAGGACAACGTCGACGTCGAGTTCGAGAAGCACTTCGAGTTCTCCTGCTTCGACCCCAACGGGCGGACGGTGCAGGAAAAGCTCATCGAGGAGCGCCTCTACAACGACTGAGTCGACATCGCGGTTGGGTCGCGCCGCGGCGTCGTTGCCGGCCGCGCGCGGGATGGTTGGGCGATGAGCGGATCGCCCGACGGCTTCCCCGGGATCGTCGAGATCGTGGTCGAGATCCCCCGCGGGAGCCGGAACAAGTACGAGTACGACGAACACGCCGGCGTCTTCCGGCTCGATCG
>JADGQI010000123.1 GCA_017881905.1 Chloroflexota bacterium | reverse complement strand
TCGGACGGTGTCGCGCGCCCGATGCACCGACTCGTCCCGGGCAAGCTCGAGGGCGAGGAGCACGGCGATCCGCTCGCCGACGACCCGCTCGAGCTCGCTGACGGGTCGGTCGCCAAGCAGGGCGAGGCTGCCGGACGACCGTGCCCCGCCGCTCCTGCCCCCACCCGAGGCACCCACCGGAGCCGCTGGCAGGGCCAGCCGGAGCGCCACCGACCGCGGTCGTGCCAGGTACGCACCCACCGCCGCAGCCGCCCCGGGGACATTCGGCGGGGCGTGGACGGCGAGGGCGTCGCCGCGTCGACCCTCGAGCGCCACGGCCCGGCCGAGACCGACCCCGACCGCGCCGACGAGACCCGCCAGGTCGCTCCCCTCGAGCGCGAGCGCCTCGAGCCTGGCTTCCATGAGCGAGGCCTGGCGGTCGAGCTCGGCGCGACGGTTGACGAGGAAGCCGATCGCGCTCCGTTCGAGGGCGGTGGGGTCCATCCCGGCGACGCGCAGGACCGTCAGACCGGCGCGTGCCGCTTCCGGCCCGAACCCCTCGCTCGACGACGGCCCGACGGTCTCTCCGTCGGAGTCGACGCCGACGCTGTCCCCGTCGATCAGCAGGAGGCCGGCCACTGAGGCGCGGACGAACCCGGCGACGAGGGCGACCCGGTCGGCGGGCCCCGGCGCGACCGCGGCGAGCGCTCCGGCCGGCAGGATCGCCAGGTCGCCCGCATCGAGGCCGTCGAACGCCGGGACCCGGGCCTTCAGGACCCGGACCCAGCCCACCTCGCGCTCGGCGGCTCCCACCACGAGCGGCGCGACCGGGACGGCAGCCGGGAAGAGCGAGGCCCACAGGTCGCCGAGCGAGGCCATCAGCCGGTCGGCTGCCGCGCCGCCACCAGGTCGTCGAGCAGCCGCCCGAACTCGCGCACGAAGTCGACGTAGCGGTCCGATCGCCCTACGATCGCCAATCGCCCGTCGGACGACAGACGCGCCCAGATCCGGCGACGGGGCAGGTAGAACGTGATGACCAGGCCGGCGATGAGCGACGCGAAGGCGAGCCAGACGAGCCCCTGGCCAGGGTCCCGCTTGGCGATGAGGATCGTGGCACCCTGGATCCCGCGGAGCTCGACGAAGAAGTCGGTGTCCCGCGAGCCCCCGGTCGCGCCGAGCGCGACGAAGAACGGGCTGAGGTCCTGGATGTCGGGCGTCCCGTCGGCCAGCGTGCCCGTCGACCGATAGGGCAGGAACAGCACCCCCGTCGTCCCGTCCTGGGCGGTGGTCATGATCATCTCGAGGCCGACGTCGCGGCCCGGGACGCTGAAGGTCCCGTACGGCTGGCCCGCGGCCGCCCCGGTGAGCGCGACCGCGCCGTCCCATAGCACCCGGTCCTGTCCGTCCCGGATGACCAGGTCGGGAGCCGGCGCGAACCCATTCTGGTGGAAGGTGTAGCCGGCGACCGACAGCGGGTCGTTCACCCGGAGCACCTTGCGCGCCAGCTCCTGACCGTCGCGGTAGACCGCCAGATCGGTGGTGAAGTCGGCGAAGCTGCCGTCCGCGTTCCGCGGCGCCTCGAACCCGAGGTTCTTGACGACGATCAGACCCGCGTCGCCGATCGAGGTCACCGGCTGGCTCTCACCGCTGGCGAGCAGGATCCCCGACTCGAAGCCGAGCCGGCTGGTCACGGCCGCGGCCACGAGGAACAGGACGAGCCCGGTGTGGGTCAGGAGCGTCGCCATCTTCACCCAGCGATGACGATCGCCGTAGACGTAGGTCGTGCCGTCCGCCTCGGTCACCTCGCGCAGGCCGAAGCGGTTCGCCCGGAGCACCCGTCGGAGCGCGTCGACGGTCAGACCGTCCATGGCCGCCCGGTCGGGCAGACGCGGATCGAAGAACGGATCGGGCTGGACGACCCGGATGTCACGCGACTGGCGCCACAGCTTCGGGGTCCGGTTCAGCGTGCAGCACACGATCGAGATCGTCAGCAGGACCAGTGCCGCGCTGAACCACCACGAGCTGAACACCTTGAAGACCTCGGCCCGCTCGAGCATGCCGACGAGCCCCGCCCCCATCAACGGGTCGTAGCGCTGGTGGATCAGGTCCATCTGGATTGCGTACTCGGCGGGCGTGCGGAACGCCGACGACGGCAGCTGCTTGATGACCATCCCGACCAGGCTCATCACCAGGATGACCACGATCTGGGCGATGGCGAAGTCGACGTTGGTGAGCAAGCCCCAGATCCCGCGGCCGAGCCGGCTCAGCGGATCCGGGCGGCCCCGGGCGACGGCCCGTTCGGCCGCGACGGTGGCGATGACGTCCCCTAGCCGGCGCCGACGGAGGCTGGTCGCTCGGTGGTTCGGGCTGCGTCGCTCGCGTCCGCGGCGGCCGCGGCCGCCCGAGCGGCGTCCAGCGCCTGGGCGAAGTCCGCGATTAGGTCGTCGGCGTCCTCGAGCCCGACCGAGCAGCGGAGCAGCCCTGCTCCGATCCCCGCCTCGGCCAACTGGGCCTCGTCGTACTGGCGATGGGTCGTGGTCGGCGGGTGGGCCACGATCGTGTGGATGCTGCCGAGCGATGCCGTCCGTTCGGGGATCGTCAGGGCATCGATGAACGCGCCACCGGCGGCGCGCGCGGCGACCGGGCTGCCGGCCAGCTCGAACGCGAGCATCCCGCTGGCGTGCGGGAACTGGCGCGCGGCGACCTCGTGCTGCGGGTGGCTGACCAGATCGGGGTGGAAGACGCGGGCGACGCCCTCCTGGGTGCTGAGCCACTCGGCGAGGCGTCTGGCCGTCTCGGCGTGGCGAGCCATCCGGATGGCGAGCGTCGCGATCCCGCGGAGGATGAGGAACGCGGCGAACGGCGCCAGCGTCGCCCCGGTGTCGATCTCGATCGCCTTGACCTCGGCGATCCGTTCCCTCGAGCCGGCCACCGATCCGCCGAGGGTGTCCGAGTGACCGCCGAGGTACTTCGTCAGGGACTCGATCGCGAGGTCCGCCCCGACCTCGATCGGGCGGCACAGGACCGGGGAGGCGAACGTGTTGTCGACGATGAGCAGCGCGCCGTGACGATGCGCGAGCGCTGCCAGGGCGGCCACGTCGACCACGACGATCGTCGGGTTCGAGATCGTCTCGACGTAGAGCACGCGGGTGGGCGAGCCGGCCAGGGCGCGGTCGACGGCCGCGAGGTCGGTCGCGTCGACGAAGTCGACCTGGACCCCGAGCCGCCCGAAACGGTTGACCAGCAGCACCCGGGTCGAGCCGTAGATCGCCCGGGTCGCGACCACCCGGTCACCGCTCTGAAGGACGGACATCAGGGCGGCGTGGATGGCCGCCATGCCCGACGAGAAGACACAGCCGGCCTCGGCGCCCTCGAGCTCGGCGATCGCCGCGGCGAGCGTGTCGCCCGTCGGGTTCGCCAGCCGTGCGTAGGAGTAGCCGGGCATCGCTCCGGTCGTGATCGCGCCGAGCTCGGCCGCGTCGTCGGCGGAGAACGTGACCGCCTGGTAGATCGGGACCGCGTTCGGGCGCTGGTCGACCCGGGGCGTGCGTGTCGCCGCCTGGATGGCGCGCGTCGAGAAGCCGCGCGGCGCGGCCGGGCGCTTCGGCTGGGTCATGGACCGGATGCTACACCGAGCGGGCGTCCGACCCCATGGTCCCGACCGGTTCGGGCCGTCGTTCTCGGCGCGTCGCGGATCCGGGCGAGACGGCCCGCCCGCTGCCCGTCGCGCCACCGCGGGCCGCGGCGCCGTGCGCGCCGTACCCGACGATCCGGTTCTTGCCCCGGCGCTTCGACATGTACATCGCCTGGTCGGCGGCGATCATCAGGTCGTCGGACGTCTGACCGTCCGATGGGAACGCCACCACGCCGATCGACAGGGTGGTCCGGATGAACCGCCCATCCGCGTCGATGACCAGGTCGGCCACGCCCCGCCGGATCTTCTCGGCCAGGATGTAGGCGCCGGTCGGGTCGGTCTCGGGCAGGAGCACGACGAACTCGTCGCCTCCGTAGCGGGCGGCCGTGTCGATCCGACGGACCCGGCCGCGGATGACGTCGCCGACCCCGCGCAGGACTCGGTCTCCTTCGAAGTGACCGTACCCGTCGTTGATCGGCTTGAGCCCGTCGAGGTCGAGCATCAGCAGGCAGAAGCCGCGCCGCGAACGGGCGCTGCGCTGGATCTCGCGGTTGGTCGCCGCGAAGAGGTACGCCCGGTTGTAGAGCCCGGTCAGCGAGTCGATCGTCGACAGCTTGATCGCTGCATCGCGGGACCGGCGCTGCTCTCGGGCGATGATCAGGGCGAGGTAGGTGAGCAGGACCAGCGCGGCGATGTTGACTGCCACCGCGACCTGCTCGGCGACGGTGAGCGGCAGCAGCGCCGGGTCCGCGAGGACGCCGACCAGGTAGCCGCCGAGCGCCCCGGCGGTCACGACCACGGTCATCCGCGGTGACAGGACGAGGGCGGCGCCGGCGGCGATCAGGACGAAGACGAAGAAGAACGGGCTCGCCGGGC
The DNA here is from genome assembly GCA_017881905.1 of Chloroflexota bacterium. Classification (GTDB taxonomy): domain Bacteria; phylum Chloroflexota; class Limnocylindria; order Limnocylindrales; family CSP1-4; genus Chersky-267. The sequence goes on along the minus strand of JADGQI010000123.1, from coordinate 6,007 downwards.
CGCCGGTCAGGACGATGAGCAAGGTCGCGGTCGTGATCCCGACCGATCCCTCGACCACCGGACGCGCGTCCCCCAGGACCGACGCCGGCAGGATGTCATGGACGGTCAGGAAGAACAGCCCCGCCAGCGCCATCAACGCCAGGATCGACGCCTGGGTGGCCGGCCACAGCCCGCTGACGACGACGATGATCGTGACCGACAGGATGACCGCCCAGCCCACGATCCGGACGACCCGGTCGTACGTCACGGTGAGCATGCCGTCGGGCCCGAGCAGGATGCCGGCGCGATCCGCCTGGCTCGGCAGCGGTTGACCCGACGTCTCGCCCGTCCGCCGGTTCAGGCGCAGCGTGGACAGCGCGACCCACAGGACGAGCAGGAGATTCACTCCGACCGCGACGAGAAGGAGCGCGAGGAACGGTTCAGCCGGCACGTGGGCGCCCCCGGACACGACGACGGGCCGCCTGCGCGACCCTCACCGACATCTTAGCGGGTGGCCCGTTCGGCTCCACCCCCCAGGACCTTCGTACGGGGCGATCCGGCCGGATTCAGGTGCGTCATCGCACCGCTCTCAGCGGGTCCCCCACTGGTAGGTCTGCTTGACCATCCGGAGGTAGACGAAGGTCTCCGTGTCCCGCACACCGTCGATCGCCCGGAGGCGTTCGGCGAGGAAGTCGAGGAGCGCGCTGTTGTCCTCGCAGACGACCTCAATCAGGACGTCGTAAGTGCCGGCGGTGATGACGACGTAGTCGACCTCGGGGAAGGCCGCGACAGCCTCGGCGACGGCGACCAGCCGATCGCGCTCGCAGCGGATCCCGACCATCGCCATCTGCTGGAACCCGAGCTTGAGCGGGTCCGTCACGCCGACGACCTGGAGGATGCCGCGCTCGACGAGTCGGTTCGTCCGGGCCCTGACCGCGGCCTCACTGACGCCGAGCTCGCCGGCGATCTGGGTGAACGGCCGACGGCCGTCCTGCTGGAGGTGCTCGATGATCCGCTTGTCGAGATCCGAGACCTCGTCCGGGCTGCGACCGTTTCGCCCGCGCGTGCGTGCCTCTCCCATCCGACGCCCTCTTCGATGATGTGGCCGCGAGCCTAGCAGACGGGCATCGTGTGCCACGGGCCTTCTTCGTCGGACCGGGCGCCTCGTCGGGCTAGGGCCTCTTTGTCGGCTTGGGCTTCGGCTTCTTGGTCGGTTTGGGCTTCTTGGTGGCCTTCGGGGTCGGCGTCGGTGACGGTGAGGGCGTGGCGGTGGGTCCCGGCAGGTCTACCGGCGCGACGGCGCTCTGCTGGAGCGGTCCGATGAGCGGGTAAAGCGCGGCCACGAGCTTGTCGGCCGCCGTCATGAACCGCGCCTCGGGCAGGACCGGTGCCCCGTTCTGGACCTGCGGACCGTACTTCACGAGGATGTTCATCCCGGCGAACGTGAACGCCGGGTCTCCGAAGCCCGGGAGATGCTTCGGATCGAACCCGGACTTCGACTCGAGCGCGCTCGTGCTGGTGTACTCCTCGAGAATCAGCGGCCAGGAGTCGTAGGTCAGGCTCAGCCGCTTGACCGGGTCCGTGCCGGACTCGGCCGTGTTCGCCGCCATCGACAGGCCCGCCTTGCGCAGCTCCTGGTAGACGCGGTCGACCGAGGCCGGCTCGGCAAGGTGGGGGTCGGGCGTGGCTGTCGGCGTCGGCGCGACGGTGGGCGGCGGCGGTGTCGGAGCCGAACCGCAGGCGACCGCGATCGCGGTCGCGGTGAGCAGGACGGAGGCAAGACGAAGGCGGATCACGCGATACCCCAGCATGACGCGGCCCGCTGACCCGAGCGAGCGGGTCGAGGCTAGCATCGGCCGTCGCCGGGGAGGACCGGCCGATGGTCCCGCCCCGCAGGTCATTGGTCCCGACCGGACCGCCCTCGACCGCACACGGCCCGGACCCGACTACCATCTGGGCGATGAGGCTGAAGCTGCCACCGCGCTCGACGCAGACCGTTCGCGTGTGGGGCATCACCGCGGTTCTCCTCGGGCTGGTGACCTTCGCCGTCGCGGTCCTCGAGGGTCCGGTCGGCGTCCCGAACGCGTCCGCGACGTATCTCCTAGCGGTCGTCGCCTGTGCGGTCGCCTTCGGAACGGGGGCCGCGATCGTCGCGTCGATCGCCGCCTTCGTGATCTACGACTTCATGTTCATCGAGCCGCTCTACACCCTGACGGTCGGGGACCCTGGCGAATGGCTCAACCTGCTTCTCCTGGTCGCGGTCGGGATCGTCGTCGGGCGCCTTGCCGCCGGACAACGCGACCGGGCGGAGGTGGCGATCGCGCGCGAGCGGGAGGCCCGGGCGCTCTTTCGGGTGAGCCGGGGCGTGGCGACCCGGACCGCGACGGCCGACGCCCTCGGCGAGATCGTGTCGATCGTCCGCGCGGAGACCGGCATGGCGCGGGTGTGGGTCGCCCTCGGCGAACCAAATGGCCCGGAGCGGACCGTGGCCGACACGACCGGCGGCGGCGCCGCGATCCGGCCCGCGAGCCAGGCCGTCCTCCGGAGGATGCCCGGCGACGCCCCAGCCCAGTGGGTCCGAGTGCACCAGGCGAGCGCACCGAGGACGGGCCGCCGGGAGGCAGCGGACCGGGCCGAGCTTGGCTACCGCGTCCATATCGACGCCGGCGGACGGACGCTCGGATCCCTCTGGGCGCTGCGCGAGCGGTCCGAGCCCGAACCGGACCCGACGGCGACCAGGCTCCTCGCCGGCTCCGCGGACCTGATCGGACAGGCGCTCGAGCAGGATCGCCTCGCCTCGGAGGCCAAGGCCGCCGAGATCGCCCGCCAGAGCGACGCGATCAAGACGGCGCTGCTCGAGTCGGTCTCGCACGACCTCCGGACCCCGTTGGCGACGATCCGGGCGGCCGCCGGGAGCCTGATGGATCGCGAGGCCCACCTGAGCGCCGCTGACCGCGAGGCGAGCGCCGAGGCGATCGACCGGGAGGCCGAGCACCTCAATCGACTCGTGACGAACCTGCTGGATCTGAGCCGGATCGAGGCCGGGGCGCTGCGGGCCGACCGCGAGGCGTTCGCCGTCGACGACCTGGTCGACCGGACGCTCGACCGGTTGCGGCCGCGCCTCGCCGGCCTGGTCCTCGAGATCGACCTGCCACCGACGCTCCCGGCGGTCTTCGCTGACCCGGTGTTCTTCGACCAGATCCTGACCAACCTGATCGAGAACGCCCTGAAGTACGTCCCGCCGGGTCAGCGGATCCGGATCGTGGCCGTCCTGAAGCCCGATGCGGTCCGCCTGACCCTCGAGGACTCCGGGCCGGGCGTCCCGGAGGAGGCACTGCCGCATCTGTTCGAGAAGTTCTTCCGGGCACCCCAGGGCGGCCGGCGATCCCGCCCGGGGACGGGGATCGGGCTGGCCGTCGTCCGCGGCCTGGCCGAGGCGATGGGTGGTCGGGTCGAGGCGCGGCGGAGCGCCCTCGGCGGCCTGGCCGTCGACCTCGACCTGCCTCTCGCACCCATCCCCGAGGAACCGCCCGTGTCCGTCGCGCCGACTGAGGTTGAGGGATGACCGACCGGCGCGACGGCACGGGCGCCACGGTCCTCATCGTCGAGGACGACGTCTCGACCCGCGCAGAGGTCGCCCGGAACCTGGTCGCCCACGGGTACCGCGTCGAGGAGGCGGCGAACGCCGCCGAGGCGCTCCGGGCCTGGGACTCCCGGCGACCCGATCTCATCCTGCTCGACCTCGGCCTGCCCGATGCCGACGGCCTCCTCGTCATCCGGCGCGTGCGACGCGAGGCGACCACGCCGATCCTCGTCGTCTCGGCGCGCGGCGAGGAGCGGACCAAGGTCGAGGCGCTCGAGGCCGGCGCCGACGACTACGTCACGAAGCCCTTCGGCATCCCCGAGCTCCATGCCAGGATCCGGGTCGGGCTGCGGCGAGCCGCCGGTCCGGCCGCCGATCCGGTGGGCATCCTGCGCAACGGGACGATCGAGCTGAACGTCGCCGCGCACGAGGTCCGCGTCGCGGGCAAGCCGATCGCCCTGACGCCGCACGAGTTCCGGATCCTCGCCCTGCTCCTCGGGTACCCCGGACGCGTCGTCACCCGGGGCCGCCTCCTGCGGGCGATCTGGGGCGAGGCCTACGCCGGCGAGGATCACTACCTGCACGTTTACGTGAGCCAGATCCGACGCAAGATCGCGGCGGCCGACCCGGACGGCGAGCTGCGCGACCTCATCGTGGCCGAGCCCTCCGTCGGCTACCGGGTGCGCAACGCCTGACGCGGCCTTGAGCGATCCCTGAGCGCCTGATCGCCAGCGACGCCGGGTTCCTCTTGGACCGCCGGAGCAGTCTCGGGGCATGACCGACTCCACGCCCGGCGAGTTCGACGAGCGCCAGGCCATCGCGACCATCGAGTACGAGCTTCGGCTCGTCACCGACGCCATCGGACTCGTGGCCAGCGGCCGCTATCCCAGCGTCACCGTGGCCGGGATCCATTTCGGGGACCAGATCCTCGACGCGGCCCGGCGCGAGGCCGACGCCAGCGGCGTCCGCGTCCGCCAGCTGTTCCCTGCCGACGAGTCAGGTGCCGACCTCATCGTCGAGCGCGTCGGCGCACCGGAGGGAGCGTGATGACCCGCCGATCCATCCTCCTCGTCGAGGACGACGAGGCGCTGCGCTCGATCCTCGCCCGCCACCTGCGGGCCCGCGACTACGTGGTGCTCGAGGCGGATTCCTCCGAGGCGGCGGTCGCGATCCTCGAGTCCGGGTCGCGGCCGTCCGCCGTGGTCCTGGACATCAACCTGCCCGGCGACACCGGGTGGTCGCTCCTGCGCGATCGGCGCCACCTGGCCGCCGCCGGCGATCCGCCGGTCGTGATCGCCAGCGCGACGACGGTCAGCCCGCACCGACTCGAGGAGTTCGGCGTCGCGGGCTATCTCCCCAAGCCATTCCCGCTCGAGACGCTGCTCTCGACCCTCGAACGACTGCTCGACCCGGAGGACGGTGGTTCATGAACCTTCTGGAGCTCTTGACGGGCGTGGTCACCGTGCTCGTCTTCATCTACCTGTTCTGGGCGCTGCTGCGACCGGAGGATCTGTAGTCCGATGCAACTCACCGACGCGCTCACCCTGATCGTCCTTGCCGGCGCGATCCTGATCGCCACGCCGATCGTCGGGACGTACATCGCCAAGGTGATGGAGGGCGAGCGGACCCTGCTCAGCCCGGTCCTCGTCCCGCTCGAGCACGGGATCTACCGCGTCTGCGGCATCGACGAGACCGCCGAGCAGGGCTGGAAGGCCTACACGGTCTCGGTCCTCGTCCTGGCCGTCGTCGCGATCATCGCCCTGTTCGTGATGCTCCGGCTCCAGGACGTCCTGCCGCTCAACCCGGCCGGGAACGGCGCCCAGTCGCCCGACCTGGCCTTCAACACGGCCGTCAGCTTCGAGACGAACACCAACTGGCAGAACTACTCGGGCGAGACCGGGGCGACGTACCTCACCCAGGCCGTGGGTCTGGCGGTCCGGAACTTCACTTCGGCCGCGACGGGTCTGGTGATCGCGGTCGCGCTCGTGCGCGGCCTCGTCCGCCGGAACGCGTCGACGCTCGGCAACTTCTGGGTCGACCTCACCCGGGCCACGCTCTACGTGCTGCTCCCGGTGGCCTTCATCTTCGCCATCGTGCTGGTCTGGCAGGGTGTCCCGCAGACGTGGGACGGGTCGTCGACGGTGACCACCCTCCAGGGCGCGCACCAGACGATCGCCATCGGTCCGATCGCGTCGCAGGAGTCGATCAAGGAGCTGGGCAACAACGGCGGCGGCTTCCTCAACGCCAACTCCGCTCATCCGTTCGAGAACCCGACGGGCCTGACCAACCTCCTCGAGATGTTCATGATCCTGCTCTTCCCGTTCTCGCTGACCTACATGTTCGGCCGCTACGCGGGCAACCAGCGCCAGGGCTGGACGATCTTCGGAGCGATGGCGATCGTGCTCGGGATCGGGGCACTCGTGGCGATGTCCGGGGAGGCCGGGG
>JADGQI010000122.1 GCA_017881905.1 Chloroflexota bacterium | reverse complement strand
GGGGAGAGCCCGACGATCGGGGATGCGTCGGGGGCCACGTCGACGATCCCCGCCCAGGTCCGGATCACGTGCGCCCGGGCGAAGATCGGGAAGAGCTCGACCGCGGCCGCCATCTGATCCTCGATGACGTGGAACGAGCCGCGCTGCCCGTAGCCGTTGTGGGTGTCCATCCCGGCGCCGATGACCAGCTCGCCCTTGTGCGCCTGGCTGACGTAGACGTGCACGGCGTTCGACATCAGGACCGTCGGGTGGACGGGCTCGAGCAGCTCCGAGACCAGCGCCTGGAGCGGGTGGCTCTGGAGCGGCAGCCGGATCCCGGCCATGGCGGCGACGACCGACGCGTGCCCTGCGGCGACGATCGCGATCTTGCCCGCGGCGATCCGTCCACGCGACGTGACGACGCCCGTGACCCGGCCGCCGTCCAGCTCGATCGCGGTGACCTCGGCACCCTCGATCAGGTCGACGCCGAACCGATCAGCCCCCCGGGCGTACCCCCAGGCGACATGGTCGTGCTTGGCGATCCCCGCGCGCGGCTGGTAGGCGGCACCGAGGACCGGGTAGCGCACATCGGGTGACAGGTTCACGATCGGGCACAGCCGGGCGATGTCGTCCGGTTCGAGCCACTCCGCATCGACGCCGTTGAGGCGGTTGGCGTGGATGGTGCGTCGGCTCGTCCGGATGTCGCCGATGGTGTGGGCCAGGCCGATCACGCCGCGCTGGCTGACGAGGAGGTCGTAGTCGAGCTCCTGGGGGAGCGTCTCCCACAGCTTGAGCGAGTGCTCGTAGATCGCCGCGCTCTCATCCCACAGGTAGTTCGAGCGGATGATCGCGGTGTTGCGGGCCATGTTCCCGCCGCCGAGCCAGCCTCGTTCGACCACCGCCACGTTCGTGATCCCGTGGTTCCGGGCCAGATAGTACGCAGCCGCCAGGCCATGCCCGCCGCCGCCCACGATGACCACGTCGTAGGCGGGCTTCGGGTCGGGGTGGCGCCACAGCCGATCGGGGTGCTGGTCCGCTGCCGAAGTCACGGCCGGGACGGTAACAGGTCCGCTCGACCTGCACCGCGGGCCACCGCCTTGACGGCGCCGGTCGCGCCGGACGACCCTTGCGGACCAGGCTCCCGACTCGAACCCCCACGAGGCTGAACGTGCCCACCCTGTTCATCGATGGCCGCTGGGTCGCCTCCGGCGACGGCGCCCGGTATGCCGTGATCAACCCGTCGGACGGGACCGTGGTCGACGAGGTCGACGTCGCGACCGACGACCAGGTCCAGGCCGCCATCGCGGCCGCCCGCGTGGCGTTCGACCGGACCGATTGGCCGCGCAGCCCGACCGGCGATCGCGCGGCGCTGCTCGACCGCGTCGCGGACCTCATCGATCGCGATCTCGAGGAGCTGGCGCACGAGGAGACGATCAATACCGGGAAGGCGATGCGTGAGAGCCGCTGGGACGTGACCGACGTGGCGCGGGTCTTCCGCTACTACGCCGATCTCGCCGACAAGGAAGCCGGACGGCTGGTCGACGCCGGCGACCCGAACGTCGTCAGCCGGATCGCCTACGAGCCGGTCGGGGTGTGCGGGCTGATCGGCCCGTGGAACTACCCGCTCCTCCAGATGAGCTGGAAGATCGCGCCCGCGCTCGCGGCGGGCAACACGGCGGTCATGAAACCGGCGCACTACACGCCACTGTCGACGATCCACCTGACCCGCCTGATCGAGGAGGCCGGCGTCCCGCCCGGCGTCGTCAACCTCGTCCTCGGACCGGGTCCGCGGGTCGGGCAGGCGCTCGCGGACAGCCCGGACGTCGACCTCGTGTCGCTGACGGGCGGTCTCGATGCGGGTCGTGCGCTCCTCAAGGGAGCCGCCGTCAATGTCAAGAAGGTCGCCCTCGAGCTCGGCGGCAAGAGCCCGAACATCGTGTTCGCCGACGCCGACTTCGAGACGGCGGTCGACAACGCCCTTGCCGCGGCGTTCGTCCATTCGGGCCAGGTCTGCTCCGCCGGCTGTCGGGCGATCGTCCAGGACGAGATCTACGACGCGTTCGTGGCGGAGATCGGGCGCCGGGCCGACCGGATCCGGCTGGGCGTCGGGACCGATGAGGCCACCGAGACCGGGGCGCTCATCAGCGCCGACCACCGCACCCGCGTCGAGGAGTTCGTGGCGTCGGCGATCGAGGAGGGCGCCAGGCTGGTGGCCGGCGGGCGCCGTCCAGACGAGCCCGAGCTCCAGGCCGGGTTCTTCTACCGCCCGACCGTCTTCGCCGACGTCCGTCGCGACATGCGGGTGATCCGCGAGGAGATCTTCGGCCCGGTCATGACCGTCGAGCGGTTCACGACCGAGGACGAGGCGGTCGAGCTGGGCAACGACACCACCTACGGCCTGGCGGGTGCGGTCTGGACCGCGGACGCGGGACGTGCCCAGCGGGTCGCCGCGCGACTCCGTCACGGGACCATCTGGATCAACGACTACAACACCTACCTGCCGCAGGCGGAGTGGGGCGGGTTCAAGCAGTCGGGCATCGGCCGGGAGCTCGGGCCGAGTGGCCTCGACGAGTACCGCGAGGCGAAGCACATCTGGCAGAACACCGATCCGAAGCCAGGCGGCTGGTTCGGAGGCTGAGGCCGGACTTCACCCATGGACATGGAAGGCGCCCCGGGTGGCCGGGGCGCCTTCGTCGGTACTGCGAGGGCGGAGGCTACTCGGACGGGATCTCCGCGTGGATCGCGTCGAGATCCACGCCCTGTGAGCGGCGGTAGAGCCGCGCCGCGACGTACAGCAGGGCTGCGGCGCCGTACACCACGCCGAGGAAGATGATCGAGTTCGTGTTCCCGACACCGATCCCGTAAAGCGGGTCCTTGAGCCAGAGGATGATCGTCCAGGCGAGGATCACCGAGGTGATCAGCCCTGCGCCGCTGACGACCAGCTTGAGGTGGGCGACCGGCGAGTTATCGAAGATCGCCGGCTTGTACCAGGGGAGGATCGTCGCGGCGATCGTGCTACCGAGGAATGTCACCGCGATGACCAGGGTGGCGTCGAGCGTGAGCGCCCGGAAGTCCGCGGAGTACGCGTAGATCACGCTGACCACGACTGCCGGGATCATGATGTAGAGCAGGGCGATCACGGGCACGGCTCGTCGCTCGGACACTTGAGCGGCGTGATCGGGCAGCACCCGATCGAACGCCGCGGCGAAGATCATCCGCGTCGACGACAGGAACAGCGTCCCCGACCAGCCCAGGAACCACACCCCGAACAGCACGACCATCCCGATCTGGAAGATCGAGTTGTCGACGAGATATGACACCAGGAGCGGTGGGTAGCTCCACACCGGCACCGTCGGGGCCGTGGTCGTGTAGCCGTAGAAGTTGTTGATGAAGTTCGCGTTCGTGGCGGTGAAGAAGTCCCAGCCGAACGTCTTCGCGGCGAGGAGCACGAACGCGATCGCCAGCACGGCCGTGACCCAGATCCCGCCGAGCATCCCGCGCAGGACCTTGCGGAAGTCACCCGAGCCCCGGACCTCGCCGTACAGCGTCGAGCCCCAGTTCGGGTAGAGGATCCAGAAGAGCATGAACGGGATCATCGCGAGCGTCGCGAGCAGCGTGTCCGACAGATTGGCGCCCATGTCCGTGGGAGCGAGCGTCTTCACCCAGGCGTCGTTCGTGGCGGCATCGGCGAGCGTCTTGTCGTACGCGCCGGACACACCGAAGAGCGAGGCGTTCGCCCGGTCGAAGGCGACCTTGAAGTCGGCCTGGCTCGAGATGAGCATCAGGACGAACATGATGGCCAGGCCGACGAGGCCGAGGTAGAAGCACCATTTCTGGATCCGGGCGTAGCCGGCCATGCCGAGCGCGACGAGGATCGACGTCAGGATGATGGTCACGATCGACACGAACAGGATGCCGTTCTCCGACGCGAAGAAGGACAAGCCGTCAGAGGACTTGACCAGTGCCGCCAAGGGCTGGAAGAACTCGATGTTCAGGATCGCGCCGTAGATCGGCGCCCACATCGCAAGGATGAACCACCAGCCGGTCGCGGCCAGGACGAACCCGATCCCGCCATTCAGCCGGCCGATGATCGCGCCGACGATGATGCCGACGATGCCGGCGCCGATCGCGACCGTGTCGCCCAGGCCAAGGGCGTTGGAGACCAGGAAGAAGCCGATCCCGCCGACCACGGCCCCGGTCAGGGTGCCGGGGATCCCGTCGAGCACGCGGCTCTGCCAGACGTAGTCACCCCCCGCCCGCGGCATCGCCGCGATGAGGCCGGCATACGCGACCGCCAGGAATGTCACCGCGATGGCCGCGAGCAAGATGGACAACAGGGGGTTCGCCTGCGGCACGTAGGCGAAGACCGCCAGGCTGTAGAACATGCCCAGCGTGACGAGGTTGACCGACATGAACGAGTACGTGAACGCATCGAACCCGGACCAGCCCTTGACCAGGCCGGTCGCGTTCCTGAGGAACAGAGACGGCGCCGCCGTACCGGAAGCCATGATTCCCTCCTCTGCCCGAACGATCCCCCCGCCAGACGTGAGTCGTCAGCCGTTGATCAGCAGATAACGCTTCACCTGGCCTTTCTTGACATCGAGATCGACGACGGCCGCCTGGAGCACCCCGTCCTCGTATGAGCTTCCGGGGTTCACCGCCAGGGTGGATCCGAGCTTCACCGCGCCCTTGCCCTCATGGATGTGCCCGTGCAGCGAGAGGGCCGGCCCATAGGCCAGGATCGACTCCCGGACGGCCTTGGAGCCGACGGGGATGAGCGCCTGTCCCCCGGAAACGTAGTGCATCGCTGCGTCGAGCTTCGGCGCATTGTCAAGGTTCGAGCCGTACGGCGGCGCATGGAAGTTGAAGATCGAGCGGTGCGGGTCCGGGACCTCGCTCACGAGCTGGTCGATCCGCTCCCGAAGCTCGGGCTCGGGCAGCTCGCGGTATGTGTTCCACGGCGTCGGGTTGGCCCAGCCGGTCGACACGAGCGAGAACCCGTCGAGCGAGATCGTGTTCGCCTCACCCAGCTCCACCCGCTCCGCGCGGTCGATGATCGGATCGATCTCGAAGATGTCGTCGTTGGCCGGCGAGACGATGCAGCGGATGCCCGATCCCGCGAGTCGCTCGTCCGCCAGCGCCATCCAGCGTTCGACCGCCGCGAGCATCACGGCCTTGAACCGGGCGTCGACGAGCGCGGGGTCGGTCGCCCAGGCATCGACTTCCTCGCGCGACAGTCGGACCGGGTAGTAGCCACGATCGCCGATCCGCTTCTCCATCGCCCGGACCTCGTCCTCGGACGACAGGAGGTGGCGCTGCTCCTGAACGGTGACCTCCCAGCCACCGTTGTCGGCCACGATCGGAACCATCGCCTTCCCGGTCATGTCGCCGCCCATGATCAGGACGTCGGCCTTATGGAACGTGCCGGCGTTGAGGAACTTGCGCCAGCACACCTCGGACCCGTGGATGTCCGTCGCGAAGAAGACCCTCATCGGGGTCCCCCTCGAGCGGATCGCCGGTCGACCATCAGCCGCCGTGCCCCATCTCTTCAGGATCCTGGTACCAGCCGGTGCGCTCGCCGACCCGCGCTCGGAGCTTCCATTTGGTCGACTTCGGCGCGTCGTTGATGGCCGTACGCAATGCGGCGACCTGCGCGGTCGGGTCGAACAGGACCTCACGGCCGTTGTTGAGGTCGAGGTCGCCCGGCGTCAGCTCGACCGCGAGGTACTGATCGAGCGTGTCCAGGTTGCCGGTCACGGTCCGCCACCAGCCCCAGTCGTTCGAGGTCAGGGACAGGATGCGCGGGACGTTGATCGTCCCAAGGCCGTGTCGTGAATCGGGAGCGCCGTCGTCCGGACCGAGCGGGTGCTCCGCGACGAGAACGAGCGCGTCGAGCACGTCCTTGCGGTTGATCTTGACGATCTGGAGCTTGGACAGGAGCAGCTCGGCGAGGGGGAGCGTCGGGCTCGACATCGCCAGTCGATCTCCGAACTCGAATCGGTGGCACATCTCCAGGCTGTCGACCAGGACGTCGACTGGGCGATTGCGCGGGACGTCCACGAAGTACGCCTGCTTGCTGCCGAAGAGCGCGTTATGCCGCTTGTCCGGGGTGTATCCCTCCGCGGCCAAGAGCTCGTAGAAGGCCCCCCGGTCGCGCGACCGCGTGGCGAAATCGAGGTCGACCTCCACCCGCCGGGTCCGGGCCGGCCACTCCGGGGCGTGGGCCCGGATGGCCATGCCGCCCATGAGGCGGACGAGAAGCCTACGCTGGTCGGCCAGGTCGACGACGCGCAGCGCTTCGGCGAGCGGATCCTGGAGGGTGCGCGGCTCAGGTCCGACCGCTCCGTCCGCCGTCATCGAGCACCTCAGTCGTCGGGCGCCGACCGTCTCGCGATCAGCGGGTCCGGTCGGCAGTATAGGTCGACGTCAAGTCGTGTCGACCGGCTGGTGCGGTCCCCGGGCGAGCCGAGCCGGTCGGGGTCGGCGCATCGCCCTGGTGACCGGCATCCGTGATCATGGGCACCCGCCTGCTATCGTTCCGAGGTGGTCACGAACGCGCCGGCGGCCGGATCGATCGTCTCGCCGTCCTCCGGCCAGATCGACGTTCGGTGGCTGGGTCTGATCGACTATCGCGAGGCCTGGAGATTCCAGAAACGGCTCGTCGAGGAGCGCGTCGGCGGCGAAGCCCCGGACACCCTGCTGCTCGTCGAACACCCGGCCGTACTGACGCTCGGGCGGCAGGCGGACGAGAGCCACGTTCGGGCGACGCCCGGCGAGCTCGCCGGGAACGGGATCGAGCTCATCCGGGTCGAACGCGGCGGGGAGGTCACGTTCCACGGTCCGGGCCAACTGGTCGCCTACCCCATCGTCATGCTCTCCGAGCGCGGGATCCTGCTCCGCTCGTTCGTCCGGGTGCTGGAGGGCGCGCTCGCGGACACCTGCCGCGCGCTCGGCGTCGAAGCCGAGCGACGCGACGGCCATCCCGGCTGTTGGGTCGACGCGGCCGGCGCGCGACCGCGCAAGATCGGCGCGCTCGGCCTCCGGATCGAGCGGGGCGTGAGCTATCACGGGGTCGCGCTCAACGTGACCGTCGACCTGGCCGGATTCGCCCTGATCGATCCATGCGGGATGCCGGACGTCGAATCGACCTCGATCGCCCGTGAGCTGGGTGCGACCACCGGGGCGCGACCGGCGCTGACCGTCGAGCGGGCTGGAACCCTGTTCGCGGACGCCTTCGCCGAACGCCTCGCCCGAGCGCACTGAGGGATGTCCGCCGGTCTGTTCGAGCTCCGGAAGGACGCCGTCACAGGCTGGTGGGTGGCGACCGTGGTCGACCGGACGTTCCACCGCGATCGCTTCCGCCTGACCGCGGGCCAGGTCGGCGGCGACTGCCAGAACTGCCGGGAACCGGCCGGTGACGGGGTTCGGCTGCGAACCCTCAAGGACTTCGCCTTCCATGTGGTCGGCACGGAGGAGGAGTCGCGCCGGATCGACCGCGATCTGGCCCAGGTCGCGCTCGAGCAAGCCAGATCGTCCGGGAGCTGGCGAACCGTCGTGGCGCCGCCGCGCGAGCACCGTCCGCTCCAGGCGGTCGGCGCTGTGATCGCGGGCGAGATGCTGCGGGCCTGTCGCGACGCTGTCGCGGGCGCGGAGCGCGCGGGCCAGACCGCCTACGTCCAGGTCGTCCAGAACTGGGGCGTCCAGGCGGGTGCCCGGACCGACCACCTGTGCCTCGACCTGTACGACCTCCCCCAGGTCCCGCACCGAGTCGCGGAGGAGATCGGCGGTGCCGCCCGCTTCGTGATCCGCGAGGGCGAGTGCCCCTTCTGTCGACTCGTCCGCGAAGAGCCGCGGCTCCGTGATCGGCTGGTCTGGGAGGACGACGCATCGGTCGCCTTCGCACCGTTCGCCTCACGCTCCCCGTTCGAGGTCTGGATCGTCCCGCGCCGCCATGCGGCCGACTTCGGGGCGGCCTCCGACCCGGATGTCGCAGCGACAGCGGAGGCGCTCCGACAGGTCCTCGGCCGCCTCGCGCGGCTCGATGGCCCGCCCCACAACCTCGTCCTCCACACCGCGCCGGTCGGCGAGCGGATCGACGCCACGTACCACTGGCATTGGGAGATCCATCCTCGCCTGCGCGAGATCGCCGGGCTCGAGCTGGGGACCGGTCTGCCGGTGAATCCGGTCTCGCCCGAGGAGGCCGTCGAGGAGCTCCTCCGGGCGGTCCCCGACGAGCGGGCCCCATCGTGAGGCCCGAGCGTCACACGGGGTCTTCGAGCGCCGTCTCTCGGCCGTGCATCCCACCGGTCAGATCGTGCTCACCGGGGACCGTGCGATGACCGGTACGCCGGAGCGCACGGCCGCCGACGCGTTCATCGAGGACCTCTTCGCCCGTCACCAGGGCGAGATCTACGCCTACCTGTATCGGATGGTCCGAGATCCCGAGCTCGCGGCCGACATGACCCAGGACGCGTTCATCAAGGCGTACCGTAATCACGCGTCGCTGACCGAGCCCGCCCACGCCCGAGCGTGGCTCTACCAGATCGCCCACCGGGTCGCGCTCGACGAGTTCCGCCGCCGCAAGATCGTGCGATTCATGCCGTGGACCGGGGAGTCGTACGGATCGGCCCCATCGGCCGAGCACCTGGCCATGGATGCGCGTCTGTCGGCGCCCCTCCAGCGTGCGCTCGACAAGATCCCCGAACGGCAGCGAGCCGCGCTCCTCCTCGCCGAGATCCACGACCTGACCGGCGTCGAGCTCGCGGCGGCCCTCGGGGTCAGCCACGTCGCGGCGCGAGCCCTCCTGACGCGCGCTCGCGAGAGCCTTCGCCAGGCCCTGGCCGCCGAACGCGCGGCCGAGGCGGCTGCGGAGGCTGAGGCGGTCAGCGCGGCCCACGGGCTGCCGCCCGGCCGATCGGGGAGCGGGCGATGACCGAGGGCCGGCGCAATGATCCGCTCCTGCGGCACAACGACCCGCAGAGCCCGCACGAGCGAGCGCGAGGCCTCGCCTCGGATCGGCTGGACGGATCGCTGACGGCCACCGACGCGATCTGGCTCGACGACCACCTCCACGCCTGCGACGACTGTCGGGCGGTCGCGGCCGCCTACGCCGATGACCGCGAGCTGCTCCGCTCGCTGCCCGCGCCGCAACCGCCGCGGGACCTCTGGGCGCGGACGTCGGTGGCACTCGATCGCGAACGGGCCTCCGGTCACGGCCTGGCGTCGCGGCGCGGCGGGGGGATCGGTTGGCGTGCCTTGCCGGCCATCGTCGCCGTCGTCCTCGTCGCCGTCGTCGTCGGTCGGTCGCTGATCCCGAGCGGCACTCCCGATGCGACGGGGATCGGCCTGTCCTCGCCGCCACCCGCGAGCTCCGGGAACCCCGCCTCGACGGTGGGCGCCGGTGCGACCCCGCTGGCGGTCGATCCAGGCGACGTCGCGTGGGTCAATCACGCGGCGGACGGCAGGTACACGATGAACATCGCGAACGTCGCCGCGGTCTGCCCGTCCGACGCCGCGCCGGCGCCGGACTGCGCGCCGCTTGACCAGGGCGCGAAGCAGCTCGTCTCCTTCGATTCGCAGCCCGGCTCGGTGGTCCTCGATCCCGATGCGCTCCAAGCGGCCGTCGTCGAATCCAGCGCGTCGACGACCGGCGGGAAGATCTTCGTGGTCCCGATCGCCCGGGCCACGCCGAAGCCGTCCCCGAGTCCGACGCCGACGGCGGAGCCGAGCGTCGAACCCAGCCCGAGCCCGGTCGCCAGCCCATCGCCGGCCGCGACGGACTCGCCGTCCGCGTCCCCGAGCGCGACCGTGCATCCCACAGCCGCCGGATCGAGCGAGTCGCCGTCGGTGCCTCCGACCTCGAGCCCGGAGTCGTCCCCGCTGCCGACGGCGACGCCCGAGACCCCTCCGCCCAGCGCGATCCCGAGCGACACGCCGGCTCCGACGGCCGCCGCGATGCTTGCGATCATCAAGGACGTCATCGTGGTCGGAGGCGACGCCGCCTATTCGCCCGACGGCGACTGGCTCGCGTTCTCGGCTCGACCGGTCGCGGGGAACGACGGCCCGGATGTCTACGTCTGGCACACCGGCGACGACCAGGCCAGGGTCCTGACCAAGGACCACGCCTCGGTCTTCTCGTCCTGGGTCGGGGATCGGATCCTCGCCAGCCGGGCGGTCGACATGGCCCCCGATGCGGCGTCCCCCGATGCGGCGTCCCCCGATGCGGCGTCCCCTGGAGCGAGTGGGCACGTACCGACATCGTTCCTGATCGATCCGAGCTCGGGCAAGGAGGTCGGCACGAGGCTCGACGGGGTCTGGCGCCCGGTCGTCGATCCGAGTGGTCACTGGATGGTCTACTGGACCGGCACCCTGATCCTCGACCCGGTCGCCCGGACCTGGGCGCCGGACGAGGGCCGCCTGGTCGTCGATCGCTGGCCGGCCGCTGACACTGACACCTTCACTCCGGACGACCCGCAGTCGCTCCTCACGCCGAAGGCCGATGTGCCGTTCAAGGACTGGGAGGTCCGCTGGGATCCGACCGGTCGATTCATCGGGGTCTGGGTCGCCGATCCTCTCGACCCCGCTCTCGGTCGCCTGAGCCTGGTCGCCATCGACCGTTCGAACGGGCACGTCGATGCGGGGCGCACGCCGGTCCTGCGCGACGCGCCGGCCCTGCCCGGGTTCGCCATCGGTGACGGGCGGATCGCCTGGGCCTCGCCGCCCGGCCAGGACGGCGAGGGAAGCCGACTGCTGGTGCTGGCGTGGAAGGGCCCTGACGCGGGCCGCACGCGGACCGAGCCGGCATCGTCCCTGGAGGACATCATCGTCGTCCGCTGAGTGCGGTGGACGGGTGCACTGAGCGGCCGTGACGCCCCACTCGTGGTGCGGTCCGGGGCGGTCCGGTGGGCTTTGGCCCCACTGCGGGGATGGCGGGTTCCCGCCCGATGGGCTATGGTTGGGGTCTTGTGCGCCCCAAGATGATCATCGCGGGTGTGGTGCTCACCACCGCTCTCGCACTGGTCGCCGCTCCCGGTTTTGCCGGGTCCCGGACCCCCGCTCCATACGAGCCGGTGCCGGCAGCAGCGTTCCAGGCCCTGAAGACCAGCGCGAACGCACGATCGACGGACTCGATCGGTGGGTTCGACCACGCATCCGACTCCGCCGGCCGACTGGGGGCTGACGCGGTCTTCGCCGAACCTGGCACCCCGGCGACCGCCTCGGTGGACATCCCCGTCCTCAAGCGCGACGCGGCGCAGCCTGATCCGACCGCGACCAAGGTCTACAAGAAGTCCCGGTACACCCTGACCGGCAAGGCGACGTTCTACGAAAACGGCACGACCGCGATGCGCCTCCCACGTGGCACCGTGATCCGGGTCTGCGGTGCCGGCGGCTGCCTCGAGCGGGTGGTCAACGACTACGGACCGACGGCCGGCTCGAACCGGATCATCGACCTGTACAAGCCGGACTTCTTCAAGATCTGCGGCTGCGGCTCGTGGTCCGGCGTGACCGACGTCAAGGTCTACGTGTACGGCGTCCCCTGATCCGACGCCCGTCCGAGCGACCGGCCGTGCCCGGGCCGCTGCGGTAGACTCAGCCTGACCCTTTAAGGACCGGTCCGAGAGGCCGGGAAGGAGTGGGCGTGCACGGACCCGACGGCGGCTCGAGATGACCGGGCGCCAGATCATGACGGCGGACGAGATCCGCCGGGCGACGATCCGGATCTCCCACGAGATCGTCGAGAAGCAGGCCGGGACGGCAGGTCTCGCGCTCGTCGGCATCCAGCGCCGCGGCGTCCCACTCGCCCACCGGATCGCCGAAGCCATCGCCGAGCACGAGGGCGTGACGCTCCCAGTCGGGGCGCTCGACATCACCTTCTATCGAGACGACCTGTCGCTGGTCGCCCAGCAGCCGCTGGTCAAGGGCACGGACCTGCCGTTCGACCTGAACGGGGCCACGGTGGTCCTCGTCGACGATGTGCTGTACACCGGCCGGACGATCCGCGCGGCGATGGACGCGCTGGTCGACTTCGGGCGGCCGCAGGCGATCCGGCTGGCGGTCCTGATCGACCGCGGTCACCGTGAGCTTCCGATCCGGGCCGATCACGTCGGCAAGAACGTGCCGACGTCCCGCGAGGAGATCGTCCGCGTCCACCTGGCCGAGACGGACGGCGACGACAGCGTCGACATCGAACGCGTCGTCGGGGCGGTCGCCGAGCCCGTCGCCCGATGAGCCTCGTGGTGCCGGACGGGACGGGCATCGACCTCCAGGCTGGAGTCCCGCCCTCGGCCGCTGCCGCTCCGGCACGCTGGAGTCATCGCCACCTGCTCGACCTCGACGTCGTCTCGTGGCCCGAGATCGAGCTCGTCATGCAGACCACCGATGCGATGCGCGAGGTCCTCGCCCGCCCCATCGCGAAGGTTCCAGCGCTGCGGGGGATCGGCGTGACGATCCTGTTCTACGAGGCCTCCACCCGGACCAGGGTGTCGTTCGAGGTGGCCGCCAAGAACCTATCCGCGGACGTCGTCAACATCGCGGCCTCTTCTTCCTCGGTGACGAAGGGCGAGTCGCTCGTCGACACGATCCGGACGGTCGAGGCACTCGGCGCCGACATGATCGTCATGCGTCACGCCACGTCCGGTGCCCCGTACCTTGCGGCCGAGCACTTCGGCGGTTCGATCCTCAACGGCGGCGACGGTTGGCACGCCCATCCGTCACAGGCCCTGCTCGACCTGTACACGATCCGCGGGCACCTGCCCGGGGGCCCCAACCTGCACGGGCGGAAGGTGGTGATCCTCGGCGACATCCTCCACTCCCGGGTCGCCCGCTCGAATATCTGGTCGCTGACCGCGGCCGGCGCCGACCTGTGGCTGTGCGGACCGTCGACGCTGCTGCGCGGATTCGACCGCTGGGCCGCCGCGATGGCCGCGGTGCCGGGCCACGGTCGGTTCACGTTGACATCCGATGTGACCGCCGCCGTGCGTGACGCCGACGTGATCATGGCGCTCAGGATCCAGCGTGAGCGGATGAGCGGCGGCCTCCTGCCGTCGCTGCGCGAATACGCCGCGCGGTTCGGCCTGACGCTCGACCGGCTCGCGCTCGCCAAGCCCGAGGCGCTGGTCATGCATCCGGGTCCGATGAACGAGGGTGTCGAGATCGCCCCCGAGGTGGCGGTCCATCCGCGCTCGGTCATCACCGACCAGGTGACGAACGGTGTGGCCGTCCGGATGGCCCTGCTGTACCTGCTCGCCGGCGCCGCCGGGCGGGCTCGCGAGGCCACCGGTGGCTGAGATCCGTGTCGCGGGTTCGGACGTCGGACGGTCAGTCGGCGACCTGGAGCTGAGCCGCGCCTGGCTGGTGGACCCGGCGAGCGGGCGCGAGGGTCCCGGCGACCTGATCGTCGAGGGCGGCGTCGTCCGGAGCGTCGTCTGGCTCGAGGGCGCGGACGCCGAGGAGATCGACTCCGGTGGAGTCGTCGTCTCGCCCGGGTTCGTCGATCTCCATGCCCACTTCCGCGAGCCCGGGTTCGAGGATGCCGAGACGCTCGGGAGCGGATCCGCGGCCGCGGCACACGGTGGGTTCACGACGGTCTGCCTGATGCCGAATACCTCGCCCGCGATCGACGAGGCGAGTGTCCTTGCGCGGGTCCGGGATGCGGCGACCCGGACCGGCTCGCCGATCGAGGTGCTCGTCTACGGCGCGGTCAGCGTCGGGCGTGACGGCGAGACCCTGGCCGCCCTCGGCGAGCTGGCCGACGAAGGCGCGATCGGCTTCAGCGACGACGGCGCACCGGTCCGATCCCCGGCGATCCTCCGGAACGCGCTGGTCTATGCCGGGATGCTCGGGCGGGTCGTCGTCGACCACCCCGAGGACCGGACGCTGACCGAGGGCGCCGAGGCGAACGAGGGGCTCGTCGCGTCGATCCTCGGTCTGCGCGGATGGCCGACGGCGGGGGAGACCGCTGCGGTCGCCCGCGATCTGGCCGTGTTGCGGGACGCCCTGGCCGACGAGCCGAACGCCCGGCTGCACCTGACCCACCTGTCGACCTCCGATGCGCTCGAGCTCGTCCGCCGGGCGAAGGCGGCCGGCCTGCCGGTCACCTGCGACGTGACGCCGCACCACCTCGGTCTGACCGACGAGTGGATCGCCGGGGCACGGCGGTGGGCGTGGGAAGCGGTCGATGGGCACGGTCGAGCCCGCAGCCCATGGGCCGACGGCGCCCTGGTCGCCGCCCCGTACGACCCGTCCCTCCGGGTCAATCCGCCGCTCCGTTCGGCCGAGGACGCGGCCGCCGTCATGGCCGCGCTGGTCGACGGGACCGTGGACGCGATCGCGACCGATCACGCACCCCACACCCGGGTCGACAAGGAGGTCGAGTTCGGCCTCGCGGCGAACGGGATCTCGGGGATCGAGACGGCCCTCGGGGTGGTCCTGGCAGCCGTGGACACTGGACGACTGTCGCTGGCGCGCGCCGTCGCCGCGTTGACCACGGGCCCGGCCACCGCGCTCGGCGGTTGGGGCTGGAGCGGGACGCGCGGGCTCGTCGAGGGAGCGCCCGCGGACCTGGTCGTGTTCGACCGCGGGTCGACCTGGCGCGTCGAGGCGGATGGTCTCCTCTCGCGGGGGAAGAACTCGCCGCTGCTCGGTCGGGAGCTCGGGGGGCGGGTGTTGCTGACCGTGGCGGCCGGCAGGATCGCCTACGAGGACGCCGGTTGACGACGTTGGAGTCTGATGCGCGACGCTGGCTCGACGGCCACCTGGCGGACCTGGGCGTGCCATACGAGCTCTTCCCGTGCGACCCGGCGCTGGCCGACACGGCCGCGTTCTGTGCCGCCTATGGGTTCGCGCCCGGGGACTCGGCCAACACGATCGTGGTCATCGGCAAGTCGTCCCCGCCGGTCTATGCCGCCTGTGTCGTCCTGGCAACCACTCGGCTCGACGTCAATCGGACGGTCCGCGAGCGGCTCGGCACGCGCAAGGCGTCGTTCGCCGCGGCCGACCAGACCCAGGAGCTCACGGGGATGGCGATCGGCGGAGTGACGGTGTTCGGGCTGCCGCCCGACCTGCCCATCCTCGTGGACGCCCGGGTCATGGCCCGCCAGCGGATCGTCCTCGGGGGCGGCAGCCGGTCGTGGAAGGTGCTCGCCGCACCGGCCATCCTCGAGGCCCTCCCGAACGTGACCGTCGTCGACGGCCTTGCGCTGGAGCCGCCGCCGGCCTGACGCGATCTCCTGAGCCGGGCGCGATCGCGGCGGCGGCCTCGAGGACGGTCATCGGACGTCAGGGTGACGTCCAATGCGTGCTGAGGATCTCATCGGAGACGACGAGGACCTCTCCGTAGCCATCCGGACCGGGCGGGCCGCCTTCGCGTGGCATCCGCCCGGCGAGCCGGACCACCCACACGACCTTGTCGGGCGCGATGTCCTGGTCCGCGTTGACGCCGAGCGTCGCCATGTCACGGGCGAGGACCGCGGAGATCGAGATCGGCCACGTGTCGGGAGCCGTGAGCACTCCGCCGGCTGTGTCGTGGAGGATCTTGGTCGGTGACTCGACCGGGTCGAGGCCGGGCGCGATCCACTCGGTCGGACCCTGGGCTTTGCCGTTCAGCCACGCCACCTGGTCCAGCACGAAGGTCTCGGAGCCGACCGGGTTCCCGGGACCGTCTCGATCCGCGCGTGGGTCGCCCGCGTGGACGATGAAGATGGCGGGCAACGGGGTCCCCATGGGGACCGCGGGTCGCGACGCACCGCCGGGCAGGATCGCCGGGTTCAGGACCGGCCCGTCAGGCGGGACCAGGGTGGCCACGCCACCGGGAGCGGTGGTGACGAGTCGCTTGTCGGTCCCGGCGAGGACGACGGTCTCGCGGTTGCAGTCGGCGGTGGCCTCGCACGGGTGGAGCGGTAGCTGGGTGAACCAGCCGGCGACGGCGATCGGCTGATCGCGTTCACGGTCGACCCGACCGGGATCGACCACGTCAGCCACCGTGCGGACGGGCAGGCCCTCGATCGTCGTCGGGAATCCGTCCGGCGGGGACGCGAACGGGTACGGCGTCGCCGGAGGTGGGATGCTTTCCGCCAACGGTCCGGAGATCGTCCCGGTCGCATCGTCGATCACCAGCCAGCTCGCGACGGGTGTGCCCGCGGGGCGCGGATCGGTCGTGCCGTCGGCAAGGTAGCGAAAACCGCGGACGAACCACGTCGGCGGGCACAGGCAGTCGGCCGCGGTCTTGGCCCTGAACCAGGGAGGGTCCGAGCCGAGCTCGAGGCCGACCTGGAGGACGGTGGCATACGGTCCGAGCCGATCCCGGGCGAGGCCCAGCGCGGCGGCACCGGACAGCCGGGTCGTGGGCGCGGGCTCGACCACCGACGTCGGTCGATCGAACCACGTGCCGTACCCCGAGCTCAGGACATCGACCACGAATGTCTGCTCGCAGGTGGCCCGCTCGTCGGCCGGGCAGCCCGAGGATCGCTCGTCGTGGAAGTGGCCGATGGCGACGACCTGCTGCGGCGTCGTGTTCATCGCGTGATGCGGGCCGCCGTCCCCACCCAGCGGCTCGGACGGCGCGACGAATCGGAGCGGGAGCAGCGTCGCCGGGTCCACCGCTTGCTCGAGCGACCCGTCGGCCGACATGATCGGTCGGTCCGTCGCACTGAGCCAGGCGTGGACGTCAGGGCAGCGGATCTCGACCGGAGATGCCGGGGCGGGTTGGTCCGGACAGGGGAGGGCGAGATCACTCGCCGAGTACCAGCCGGCGATCGCCAGCTCGGTGTCGCCGAGGGTCGGTTCCGCGAGGAGCCGTGTGGCATCCGTGATCGAGCGCACCGTCAGCCCGCCGACGTCGGTCGGGAAGCCGGCTACCGCCGGACTCGGTTCGACATACGGGTTCGACGACGCCGGGCTGGAGGTCGGCGACGTGCGCGATCCCGCCGGGCCGGTGGCGGTCGTCCCCGGCCGTGATGACGTCCAGGGCTGAGCGACGACGCCCACGACGGCGACCACGGCGACCACGCCCACGACGGCGACGAGGCGATCTCGCGTCGGTCGATCGAACCTCGGCCACCAGCGCGGCCGTCGACGGATCTGGGCGACCCGATCGAGTGTCGCGATCGTGAGGTCGTGCGGCGCGGGCCGGTCGTAGCGGCCCGCGAACGCGGCGGCCAGGCGCTCGTCGTCCCAGGCTTCGGGGGCCACCGACGGCCGGGGCGGTCCGCTCGACCCGGCCCCCGTTTCGGGCCGCTGGTCGCCGGTCACCGCTCGGCCTCGGCGGCGAGCGCCCGTTCGAGCTCGCGCCGCGCCGTGAACAGCCGGGACTTGACCGTGCCGACGGGGATCCGGAGCACATCGGCGATCTCGGCCAGTCCCTGTCCCTCGAGGTGGTGCAGGGCGAGGATGGTCCGCTGGTCGAGGGACAGGCCGGCCAGTGCCCTGCCGAGCCGGTCGGCATCGTCGACGGAACGGGCCGCTCCGGCACCGGGCACAGCCACGCCTTCGGCGCTCGCCCGTCGGATGACGTCGTCGCTGGCGATCTCGCGAACCTGTCGCCGCCGGCGACCACGCAGGGTCATCCGGGCGGCGTTGACGGCGATCCGCTGGAGCCACGCATCGAACCGGTCGACCTCCCGGAGCGAGGCGATCCGGCGCCAGACGCTGACGAAGGTCTCCTGCGCGGCATCGCGGGCGTCGGCTTCGTCGCCGACGATCGCCAGGCTGAGTCGATACACGGCATCCATCCGTTCGCGGACGATCGTTTCGAAGGCATCGGTGTCGCCACCACGCGCGCGCTCGATGACGGCTCGATCCACGTGGTGCGACCTTTCTCTGACGGCCGGTCCACCCATCCGATGCCGGTCGGACGTCAGCGGTTCATCGGGGCGCGCCGGCGTCCTCGGATGCCTCGCCCGGATCCGCCCGGCTGGACGCCAGCGGGGCGTCATCCGGATCGGTCGGCGGCGCGGCATCGGTCGGCGGTGCGGCGGCGCGGGCGGCGCGGGCGGCCTCGGTCGGTCGGCCACGCTCGGACAGCCAGGCATCGCGGAGCGGTTCCTCGGCAGCCAGCCACGGGCTCGAGGCGCCCCAGTCCAGGCTGGACTTCGACCGTCCGAGCTGCTGGTCGATATGGAAGTCGGGATCCGGCTCGATCTCGCGAGCGTCGGCCGGACGTGGCTCGTGGCAGCGATAGCAGGTGACATGGGTCGGGTCGTTGAACGACTTGCAGGCGTCGCACAGCCAGACGCGGTCGGGCAGGATCGGCCGCTTCGTGTTGCCGCGCCACCCGCCGACGTGCCACCCGGCCCAGGAGGCGAACAGCAGCACGACGACCCCGGCGATCAGGAAGACGACCGTGTCCGGCATCGGTCCTCCGTCAGCTGCCCGGCGGGAACGTGGTCTTGAGCGTGAACGCGATGCGGGTCGGACCGTTCGCTGCGAGGTGGTCAAGGCGCTCACGGGCCTCCGCCACGGTCGGGATATGGCCGGCGGGCACCCACCACAGGACGAGACTGGGACCGTCGAGCGGGACGAACCACTCGCGGCGCCGCCGGAAGAGGTCGGCGTGGTCGGATCGATAGACGTATCCGCGAAGCGCCTCGACCGACGTCCAGACGGTCAGGTTCACGATCATCAGGGGATCGTCGAACGCCCGGATCGCGGTCGCGGAGCCGGTCTCATCCTTGAGCCGCCAGACGAACCCAGGCGTGGCCTCGCCGAGGGCATTGATCCGGTCCAGGTTCGCCACGAAGTCGGCCATCGCCGGGTCGTCGATGGCCGCGACCGACCGGCCGATGTTCAGCTGGGCCAGGTGGTAGCGGTCCGCCGCGGGAGCCGATCCGGACGCCACATCCCCTGTCATCGGGTCACCAGGTCCTCGGGCGGCGTCCCGGCGGCGAGGCGTCGAAGGTCGTCGAGGATCCGGTCGATGTCCGCCTCGGTGGCCAGGTGGTTGACGATCCCGGCCCGCAGCCAGGTCGCCCCGCGCAGGACGGTCGTGCCGATCCAGGCGTCGCCCGAGTCGACGAGTGCGGTCTGGAGGCGGTCCTGGTGCCGGTCGAGCTCGTCTTGGGCGAGACGCGCGGCGGCCGCGGTCCCACCCGGCAGATGGCGGAAGCACACGACGGACAGCTCCGGCACCTCGGGCAGCACCTCGAAGTCGTCGGCCTCCGCGCAACGGCTGGCCAGATAGGCCGCCAGGTCGTCGTTGGCCTCCACGAGCCGCCCGAGACCGCGCGTCCCGAGATGCTTCCAGCTCATCCACAGCTTGAGCGCACGCCAGCGACGGGTCCCCTCGAGCGAGCGCTGGTAGAAGTTGAGCTGGTCGGCGTCGTCGTGCGCTTCGTCAGCGGGATCGGCCACGACTCCGGACGTCTCGCCGCCACGGTAGTACTCGGGGGCGTGGTGATACACGTCGAGCAGGTCGTCGCCTCGCCGGACCAACAGCCCGCCGATGTCGTAGGCCTGGAAGAACCACTTGTGCGGGTCGATCGTGACGCTGTCGGCCCGATCGAGGCCGGGGACACGCGATCGATCGCGCTCGGACAGGAGGGCGCCCCCGCCGTAGGCCGCATCGACGTGGAGCCACAGCTCCTCTCGCCGCGCGACGTCCGAGAGCTCCTCGGTCAGGTCGACCGAGCCGGTGTTGGTCGATCCGGCCACGCCCGAGATGACCCATGGGACGAGTCCGGCCGCCCGGTCCTCAGCGACGGCGCGGGCGACCGCCTCGCCGCGCAGCCGGAAGCGCTCGTCGGCCGGGACGAGATGGAGTGTCCCGGTCGGAAAGCCGAGCTCGTCCAGGGCGCGGGCGATCGAGAAGTGGGTCTGATCGGACGCGTACGCGCGGATCCCCTCGAGCTGCGCGCCGCGCGGCGGGCCGTCGAGCCCCAGGATCCGCCGCAGGTGGACGTCGCGTGCGACGGTCATCGCCATCAGGTTGGCCATGACCCCGCCGGAGGTCAGGATCCCGAAGCTCGCCGGGCCGTAGCCGACCAGGTCGCACAGCCAGCGTCCGACCTCCTCCTCGACGAACGCGCCGATCGGGCCGGCATGCCAGACATCGACGCCCTGGTTGGCGAATTGGGCGAGCAGCTCACCGACGATCGACATCGCCAGCGGCGGCGGGGTGAAGTAGCTCAACGTCCGCGGATGCCAGGAGTTGAGCTGGTGCGGCGCCAACCGCCGCCGGAATTCGTCCAGGATCGCGGCCGATGCGGTCGGCTCGACCGGGGCGGGCCCCGGACCGCGGCTCGATACCGGGTCGTCGCCGCGACCGCGCCGTGCGGTGGCGTCCGCCGGGGCGCTGCCGTAGAACGCGTCGCGCAGCTCGGCGTACCCCGTCGGCGTGCCCGTCGAGCGCCGGAGGGCCTCGTCGTACAGGTAGTCGAGGGCGGTCTTCCAGGCGGCGACGCCGAGGCCCTCGAGGGCAGGACGCGACGCGGCCTCATCGTCGATGCCGATGAGGCCCGGCTCGGGGTGCCAGCCGAAACGCGACGCGGCGGAAGGACGCGCGTCGGGCTGGCTCGGTGGCGGGCGATCCGGCATCACCCGGATGGTAGTGCGTCGGGATGCGGCCACGGCGGATGGGGCCGGAGTCCCGTATCGTTGGCGCCCGTGACCGACGACACCGACCCGCCCGTCCCCGCGCGCCCCGAGCCGGAGACCGCGGGTCCGATCTCCGAGGCCGCCACGACCCCCGAGGCCCCCGCGACCCCGTCGTCGCCCGCCCCGGGTCCGCACCGACCGACCGGGTCGATCGTTCCGAAGCCCGTCCAGTACAAGGGCCAGCCGCTCGAGCCCGATCGGGGGCCCGGTCTCGGCTGCTTCCGGTTCCAGCTCGTCCTGCTGGTGGTCCTCATCCTGGTGACGCCGCTGAGCGTCGGGCGTGTCCCGGACGTCGTCACCGCCGGGCTGCTGTTCGTGACGATCGCGCTCCTGCTCGTCAGCGGGCAGACGATCATCTTCCTGCTCCGCCTCGTCGCGGCCGACCGCCGCGGCCGCCGGCAGCCGCTCGCGCCGAGATCGCCGACGGTCGGCCAGCTCGAGGACGAACCGAGCCGGCCGGCCGACCCCGCCGGCCCGCCGGTCGGAGCCGACGCGGGGCCGTCCGCGCACCTCGAGGCGCCGGCCGGGCCCGAGGAGCGGTCCTCCGATCCCACCTCGTCGCCACCCGACGAGCCGGGTCCGCCGAGCGCGGGCCCCGTGCGACAATAGCGGCCGACCAGCCGCCATCGAGGGAGGACCGTCGCCCGTGCCCGTGCTCGCGACCTATTTCTCGGTGCGCCGCGGACGCGACCCGTTCTTCAAGTTCTTCATGCGGACGATCTTTCCGAAGCAGGTGAAGGAATATGAGGAGAAGTTCGGGATCAGGTTCCTCGGCTGGTACAACGTCGCCCACGGCTGGGACTTCGACAATGTGATCCTGCTGGACCTGCCGGACTACGCAACGCTCGACAAGCTCGAGAAGGACGAAGCCACCCGCGCCCTCGGGCACCGGGCCGGTGAGTGGATCTTCGAGCGCCACCACTCGATGTTCCTCCGCGAGCGGATGGGCACCGACCTCGAATACCACCCATAGGAGGCCGATCGATGGACGACCGTAGCGAGCTCCTGGGAGCTCTCGCTTCCGACGCCGCCCTCGAGCGGAGCGACTTCCTGGTGAGCGCGACCGACCAGCTCAAGCGCTTCCTCGAGGCGAACGCCGAGCGGATCGCGGAGACCGGCGGCCTCACCCTGATCGACGACGACCCGGACTTCCTGTCCGTCGCACCGGATCTCACGTTCCGCAGCCGGAGCCGCTACCTCGACGACGCGACCGGCCAGTGGGTCAGCGAGACCGAGGTCATCGAGACCGCGGCCGAGCTGGTCGAGCTGTACAACCCCGCCGATGTCTACGCAGCATTCTCCGAGGCCGCGCGCGAAGCCGCCGGCCTGCCGCCGGAGCCGACCGGCGCGGAGGACCTCATGGAGGTCGCCCACCTCCCGAGCAGCGACCTCGTCGGGCTCGACGGCGCCTACGCCGCCGCGGCCGACCAGTGGGCCGCCGGGGCGGAGGTCGCGCCGGAGCCCGCGGACGAGGAGACGGCCGCCCAGCGGCTGTACGACCTGGCGCTCTCGTTCCAGGAGCGGAGCCAGCAGTCCGAGGCGCGCCTGCTCGACGACTTCGCCGACGTCAGCTCCAACCTGACAGCCAAGCTGGGCGACGTCGTCGTGGTCGATGACGACGACGAGCGCCTGACCCTCAAGGCCGGGGTCGGCTTCCGCGCCGAGGTCGTCCCCGACGACGGAGACGGCGAGTGGCGGAACCTCATCGGCTCGGAGGACATCGTCGAGTTCTACGACCCGACGGACGTCTTCGGAGACCTCGCCGACGCGCTCGCGGAGGCCTATCCGGCGGTCGCGCCCGAGTACAAGGCCGATGCCTCGGGCGACGCCGACGCCGAAGACGGAGCCGAGGGCGAGGACGGAGCGGACACCGGTGACGACGAGCCGCCCGAGGCGGCCGGCGGCGACGCTCACCCGGCTGGGGACAACCTCCCGCTCCCGTGACGATGCGGCTCGTCGCGGCCGAGCTCGTCGAGAGTCGGGAGATCCTTCCGCGTCAGTGGCTCCAGTCGTATCACGCTCCGTCGCTCGCGATCGGGTCCCGGGCCGGCCAGTTCGTCCACGTCCGCCCGGGCGACTTCTCGGGCCTGGTCCTGCGGCGGCCGTTCTCGTTCAACACCATCGACGCGGCGACCGGCGTCGTCACGATCCACTTCCGGGCGATCGGCCGCGGGACCGACTGGTTCGCCCATCTCCGGACCGGCGACAGCGTCGACATGCTCGGGCCGCTAGGGCGTCCGTTCGAGGTCGATCCCCGTAGCCGGCGCGTCCTGCTGATCGCCGGTGGCCTCGGGATCGCCGGGGTCCGGATGCTCGCCGACGAGGCGATCGGCGACGGTCGCCAGGTCGTCCTGTTGTTCGGGGCCGCCAGCGCGGCTGAGGTCTACCCCTCGAACCTGCTGCCCGACGAGGTCGAGTACATCGTGGCGACCGACGACGGCTCGCTGGGTCATCGCGGGTACGTGACGGACCTGGTCACCGAGTACGAGGGCTGGGCCGACCAGGCGTTCGCGTGCGGTCCGGCACCGATGCTGGCGGCGCTGGCCAGGCTGGCCGCGGGCCGGCGGGAGCGGCTCGGCGTCGCCAAGCTCGGTCGCAAAGGCGGCGGCAGGACCGACGCACCCGGTTCGGCAGCTGCCCGTCGGAAGTCGTTCCTCCAGGTCTCCATGGAGCAGAACATGGGCTGCGCGGTGGGCGCGTGCCTCGGCTGCGTCGTGATGGGCACCTCGGGACAGCCCCAGCGCGTCTGCCGCGAGGGTCCGGTCTTTGCGGCCGACGAGCTCGACTGGGAGGCGGGCTGGTGAAGGCGGGCAGGGCAGCGAGCAGCGGCAAGGCGCATGCGACCCGCCATCGGCCCGGTCGCGACCGCCGGCCCGGCCCGGTCGTGGAGCCGATCGGCGGGGGACCGGCGGAGGTGATCGGCCGGATCGACCTGTCGGTCGAGCTCGCGCCCGGTCTCCGCCTCGACAACCCCATCCTGGTGGCGTCGGGCACGTTCGGCTACGGGATCGAGTACGGCGATGTCGTCGACGTCCAGCGGCTCGGCGCGATCTGCTGCAAGGGGACGACGCTCAAGCCCCGGATCGGCAACGTCACGCCGCGGGTGACCGAGACGCCGGCGGGGATGCTCAACTCGATCGGCCTCCAGAACCCGGGCGTCGACGCGGTCATCGAGCGCTACGCGCCGACCTGGGCCGGCTGGCAGGTGCCGGTCATCGTCAACGTGGCGGGGGAGTCGGTCGAGGACTACGTCGAGGTCGCGCGGCGGCTCGAAGGGGTGCCCGGAGTGGCGGGGATCGAGCTGAACATCAGCTGCCCGAACGTCGGGAAGGGCGGCCTCCAGTTCGCCATCGACGCCGACGCGGCCGGAGCGGTCACGGCTGCCGTGCGTCGCGCGACCGACCTGCCGCTCCTCGTCAAGCTGTCACCGAACGTCGCCGACGTTCGGCCGATCGCCAAGGCGATCGAGAAGGCCGGCGCCGACGCGATCACCGCCATCAACACGTTGTCGGGGATCGCCGTCCGTCCCGACCGATCCCGACCGCTCCTCGGCAACATCTATGGCGGCCTGTCCGGGCCGGCGGTCAAACCGGTCGCCCTCCGGATCGTCTACGAGGTCGCCCAGGTCGTCGACATCCCGATCGTGGCGATCGGCGGCGTCTCGGAGCTCGCCGATGCCCTCGACTACTTCGCCGTCGGGGCGTGCGCGGTCCAGGTCGGGACCGCGGTGTTCGCCGACCCGACCCTGCCGATCCGGATCATCGACGGCCTCGAGGCGGAGTGCCGGCGCCGCGGGTTCGACTCGTTCCGACCGCTCATCGGGACCGCGCTGCCGAGGAAGCCGGGGGCATCGTCGGCCAAGGGCGTGGAGTATCGGCCGTGATGCCGGATGCCCCGCCGGCTCGTTCCCGGACCGACCGCTAGACTGTCCCGCGATGACCACCATCCGCCCCGCCCTCGAGGCCGCCGCCCGGGCGGCGATCGCCGAGCGCACCGAGCTGCTGTTCCGCCGATCGGGCGCCTTGCGCGACGGTCACTTCCAGCTCAAGAGCGGTCGCCACTCGGGCGCCTATCTCGAGAAGTTCCAGGTCCTCCAGGACACGGCCGCGACGAGCGAGCTGTGCAGCTTCTGGGCCGCTGCGCATCGCGGGGACGATGGGACGTCGTCCGTCGGACTGATCGCCGGTCCGACCACCGGCGGCGTCATCCTGGCCTTCGAGACCGGCCGACAGCTGGGGATCCGGGCGATCTTCGCGGAGGAGGTCCGCGGCGACGACGGCGTCGTCCGACGTGAGTTCCGACGCGGCTTCACCATCGAGCGCGGCGAGCGGGTGGTCCTCGTGGACGACATCCTGACGACCGGTGGCTCGCTCCTGGCGATGATCCCGGCCGTCGAAGCGGCCGGGGGCGAGATCGTCGACTGTCACGTCCTGGTCGATCGTTCGGGCGGCATGACCACCCTGACCTCGCCGGCCAGCGGTCGCGTCTACGCGCTCAGCGCCCTGTGGGTCCTCGACCTGCCGACCTACGAAGCGGGACCGGTCACCTGCCCGCAGTGCGCCGCGGGGACGCCGATCCACGCGCCGGGGAGCACCGGGGCGGTCGGCGGCGCCGGATGACGATCCCGGTCGGCGGTCGTCTCGTCGCGATCGTCCTGGTCGTCGCGGCGGTCCTGGCCGGTTGCTCGGGAGCGGCCGAGACCCCGCCTGTCGCGGCGTTCACCCGCCCGCCGGTGAGCTCGATCGTGGCCGGCGCGCCGACTGCCTCCGACCTGCCGGACTCGCCGATCGCCGGCGTGCTCACTTCGATCGACGCCACCGGCCTGACCGAGGTCCACGGGTTCACCCTCAGGACCGTCGCCGGCCAGGATCTGACCTTCGTGATGGGCACCCTCGAGAACGGCAACGAGTTCCCGCCCGGGCACCTCAACGAGCACCTGGCCGCGGCCGCGCCTGTCCTCGTCTATTTCAAGGTCCAGGACGGCAAGCTCGTGGTCTACCGCCTCGAGGATGCGCCCTGAGGCCGGTCGCCCGGTGCGTCCTCGGCGACCAGCGGGCCGCCACCGATCGGCCCCGCGTCTAGCGGGCGATAGCGATCGCGGCCTTGAGCTCGTCGGCGCCGACGACCGCCTCGAACGAGCCCTTGACGACCCCGTTCCCGTCGACGACGAAGACCCACGGCTCCGACAGGATCCCCCACGCGTTGGTCACGTCGGTCGCCTGGAGCTGGTTGTCCTCGCTGAGGATCGGCTGGAGCCGCCCGTCGATGAATTGGAGCTTGTACGGCTCGACGTTGATGAAGGTCACCCCCGGCTCGTCCTTGGCGACCGCCTTGACCCCGTCGAGGGTCGGGCCGCATTGGGCCGTCCGGCAGAACCCAGGGGTGGCGAACACGAGCACGAACGGCTCGTGCTTGGCCAGCGCGGCATCGACCGAGGTCGTGTAGAACGACGGATCCGGGTTCGTGTCGGTCGACAGCTTCTTGGGGTCGCCGCCGACATCGGCGAGCGTCGGGGTCCTGGTCGACGGCGCCTTGCCGCCGAGTGGGATCGCGTAGCCCGTCGGCGTGACCTGCATCGACAGCGATACGGTCCCGTCCACCTGCGCCCCGTCCATGCCCTTGCCGTGGGCGTCGACGTCCAGGCCCCAGTCGCCGGCGGTCGGGAAGTCGACATCGACCGCGTAGACGCCGCGCTCGTCGGGGATGGCCCAGATGAACCGCGCCGCGGTGGGCGCCGGCGAGGCGTTCGGCGCCGTGCTCGCTTCCGGTGACGCGCCGACCGGCGGCGTGAACGTCACGCCGACCTTGAGGTCCGGGCCGCCGATCGTCTTCGTCCCCGACTCGTCCAGGATCCCGAAGATGAACCGGTTCGAGCCGACGATCGCCTCGGACGAGATGATCCGGGGCACGAACGGCAGCTTGCCACCGACCGTCGAGGGAGCCGGTGACGACCCGGCCGCGCCGCTGCTCGAGCTGCTTCCCGCCCCGCTGCAGGCGGCGACGACGGCGGCCAGGACGGCGATCGCGACGATCGGGCCCGCGCGGTTCAGGGGATGCATGGCCGCATCCTACCCGCGGTCGCTCATCCCCGCCGTTGGCGGCTAGAATGCCCCGGTGACCCGCTTCCAGAAGCTCGCGGCGACGACCGTCGCCGGCACCCTCTTCCTGGTGACCCTGGGTGTCATCGTGCGTGCCACCGACTCGGGCCTCGGGTGCCCGGATTGGCCGTTCTGCTACGGCCGGATCCTGCCGGCCGTCGACGACTCGAAGGCCTGGATCGAGTGGCTCCACCGGGGGATCGCCGCGATCCTCGGCGTGCTGATCCTGGCCCAGGCGGTCCTCGCCTACGTCGACCACCGCGATCGGCGCTCGCTGTTGTGGCCGTCGGTCGGTGCGGTCTTCCTCGTCGGGTTCCAGGCCTACCTCGGTCAGCAGACCGTCCTCCAGGGCAACTCCGGAGCATCGGTCACGGCGCACCTGGCCACGTCCCAGGCGCTGCTCGGGCTGCTCATCTACATCCTCGTCCGGTCATTCTTCCCGGCCCGGATCGGCGGTCGCGGGTCGAGCCAACGGTTCACGCTCCTGGCCTCGTTCGGGGCCGCCGCGATCTACGCGCTGCTGCTGTTCGGCTCGCAGGTGACCTCGCGGGTCATCACGACCGGGTCGCTCGTCTTCACCGACTGGCCCCTGATGGGTGGATCGCTGATCCCGGCATTGACGGCGCTGACCTCGGCCGAGGTCCTCCATCGCTGGGTCGCCGCGGCGGTCGGACTGATCGTCGTCGTGGTGGCGGTGGCCGCGCTTCGGTCGCAGCGGCAGCATCCGACGATCGTCCGGCTGGCCGTGGCGGCCGCCGCGGTCTACCTGGTCCAGGTCCTGATCGGCGGGATCCAGGTCATGACCCAGCTGGCGGCCTGGACCCAGACCCTCCACGTCGCGCTCGGGGCGACCGTCTGGGCGCTGATGGTCGCCCTCGCGGTGACGGCCTATTACACGGCTCGGGTGACCCCGGTCGTCGGGTCCGGCCTGGCTTCGGGCGGAGGCCGGACCGCCCCCGCGGAGGGCTCGGTCGCCCCGACCGCGAGCGCCGCCACCGGACCGACGACCCGCGACACGATCCGGGCCTACGTCGCCCTGACCAAGCCACGGATCATCGAGCTGCTCCTCGTCACGACGATCCCGGCGATGGTCCTCGCCGCACGACAGGTGCCGGGGATGAACATCGGCGAGTGGACCTGGCTCGTCGTCTGGACGATGGTCGGTGGGACCCTCGCGGCCGGGAGCGCCAACGCGATCAACTGCTACTTGGACCGCGACATCGACGAGCTGATGGTCCGCACCCGCCGGCGTCCACTGCCCGCGCACCAGGTCGAGCCGGAGCGGGCGGTCGTGTTCGGCATCGTCCTCGGCGCGATCTCCCTTGTCATGATGGCCTGGTTCGTCAACCTCGTGGCGGCGTTCCTGACCCTCCTCGCGATCGCCTTCTACGTGGTCGTCTACACGATCATGCTCAAGCGCTCGACGCCGCAGAACATCGTCATCGGCGGTGCCGCCGGCGCGCTCCCGCCGGTCATCGGCTGGGCCGCCGTGACCGGTTCGGTCGCGCTCCCTGCGGTGATCCTGTTCGCCATCGTCTTCTACTGGACCCCGCCGCACTTCTGGGCACTGTCGCTCCGGATCCGGCGCGACTACGAGGCCGCCCACGTCCCGATGCTGCCGGTCGTCCGAGGCATCCCGGAGACGACCCGCCAGATCGCGCTCTACACGATCCTGCTCGTCGCGATCTCGCTCGTCCTGTTCGCGGTGGCGCAGATGGGGCTGATCTACCTGGTCGCCGCGGTCGTCCTCGGCGCGATCTTCATCTGGCAGTCGTATCGGCTGTGGCGCGAGGGCGACTCCGAGGAGCGCTCTACCGCCGGTGCCATCCGCCTGTACAAGTACTCGATCACGTACCTGACCCTGCTGTTCATCGCGGTCGCGGTCGATGCGCTGGTGGTCATCCCGGTCGGCTAGGCGACCGGGCTCGGGTCCCGGTCAGGCGGTCGCCGTCGTCTCGCCCAGGCGCCGGATGTCGGCCAGGATCGCGTCGGGCGAGATGGGACGCCCCAGGAAGGCCTCCAGGACGTCGCTCGGGTCACGCTCACCGCCCCAGCGGTAGATCGTCTCGCTGACCGCGGCGTACCAGCCCGGATCGCCGCCCGACCAGTCACCGCGGAGCTCGTGCAGGCGTGCCCGGATGTCGGCGGTCACGATCGCGCCGAGGCCGTAGTTGACCATGTAGCCGGGCGACTGGACGAGCTGGCCGCGAACGGCCCACCAGGACCACTCCGGGTGCGGGACGATCCCGAGGTACTCCGAGGTGATCTCGGTCCACACGTCGTTCGGAGCGCGCTCTGGCGACTGATGAAGGACGATCTCGAACAGCGACCAGGCCACGTCGCGGACGACGTCGGCGTAGCGCGCCCGGAGCCCCGCCTCGACGGCGACCGTCCTGCCCAGCCAGCGTGACTGCCATGCCGGCTCGTACAGGTCCCAAGCAGCGATATCGCCGAGGGCCTCGATCAGCGTCGTCTGCTCCTCGCGCATGACGGCGAACGCGGGACGCGTCCGCAGCGCGCAACCGTGGATCGCATGGCCCGTCTCGTGGAGCAGCTCGGCGAGGTCCGGGATCCGTGGCCGGCCGTAGTCGGCGATCACCCACTGCTCGCCGGGGGTCCAGCCGTCGGCCGTGCGTCGCGGCACGCCGACGTCGAGCGAGAAGGCCACCGCCACCGGGCCGCGACCCGGCCGGGGGGCGATGTCGTAGCGGATCCCGAGCGCGTTCGGGTCCGCCCCGAGCGCGGAGTAGTAGGCGTGATCGATCCGGAGCAGGTCGTCGGCCGTCGGCCGCTCGTCGTCGAAGATGCGCCCGAATGTCCCGGTCTGGAACCGCTCGTCCCAGGGCTCGACCTGCCCACCGACCGCGACGTCCTGCCAGGTGCGCAGGATCGCCCGCAGCCACGGTTCGATGTCGGCGGGCTCGACGCCGAGCGAGCGGGCGTTCGCGTCGACCGGGGAGCCGTCGCGTCGCCATCCGTCGGCGCTGGCCTGAAGGGCGACTCGGTACGGGCTGCCGGGGCCGCCGTCGCCGTCGACGGCGCGCCAGATGGACTCCAGGGCCAGGAACATCCGGTGCCGGTGGGCCGGGTCCGCCTCGGTCGCGAGACGAGCGAGGACCTCTGGCCGATCGACCGTCTCGCCGTCGAGGTCCACGGCGTCCGCGGCCCGGGTGTAGCCGGCCGAAGATCGGAGCAGGAGGGCGGCGAGGCCGTCGACCTCGAGGACCTCGGCCGCGGATCGGTCGTCGGTCCCGACGTCGGACGTGTCGATCGCCAGCGTCAGCACGGGGTCGTCGGAATCGAGCAGCTCGAGGGTCTCGCGCATCGAGGCGACCGCGCGGATGTCCTCGTCGTCGAGGCCGTCCGTCACCAACGCGGCCAGCGCGGTGACCGCGACGTCGATCGCCGACCGTCGTCGCGCCCGAG
Organism: Chloroflexota bacterium; assembly: GCA_017881905.1. Classification (GTDB taxonomy): domain Bacteria; phylum Chloroflexota; class Limnocylindria; order Limnocylindrales; family CSP1-4; genus Chersky-267. The sequence continues at coordinate 1,907 of JADGQI010000122.1, read as the reverse complement.
CAGCGGCCACGGCACCCGGATCGTCCGCTTCGCGGATGGCGACGATCTCGGCCCGGCCGTGTGCCTCCCAGGCGTCGGCGAACCGGATCTCGACGTCGGCGACCGTGGTCATCGGCGGATGGTATCCGAGCCCCCGCGGCCGACGCTCTGACGGATGCAGTGGCACACTCCAGCCATGCACCTCCAGTTCCTCGGGGCCGCCACGACCGTGACCGGCTCGCAGTTCCTTCTGACCACCGACCGGGCACGCGTCCTCATCGACTGCGGCATGTTCCAGGGCAGCCCCAACGAGTCGATCCGGAACAGGATCCCGCTGGCCTACGACCCGACCGCGCTCGACGCGATCCTGCTCACCCATGCCCATCTCGACCACTGCGGCCTCATCCCCCACGTGGTCAAGGAGGGCTTCCACGGTCCGATCTGGGCGACGGACGGGACGATCGAGCTGGCGACCCTGGTCCTGCTCGACTCGGGCAAGCTCCAGCAGGAGTTCGCCAAGCGCGGGATGCGCTGGGAGAAGCGCGACCCGGACCGTGCCGCGGAGGAGGACCGTCGCGACCTGGCGGCCTATGAGGCGGCCGTCGAGCTGGCCAAGCAGGGCGAAGCCGAGAGCGAGCACGTCCCGACGACGATCCAGCCGAACGGTGGGCCCACGGCGGCCCCGGTGCCCACGGCGACCCCCATGGCCGCGCCGCCCGCGCCTGCGGTCGCCACGCCGTCGCCGAGCACGGGGGCGCCGGCCGGCGAGCGGCGGGTCGCGCAGAGCCCGCGGCGCGATCCGGAACACTTCGGCCGCCGACGCTACGACGCTGCATTCATGGTCCCGCAGGAGGGCGGGGGAGCCGCGGATCCAGTCGTCGCCCCGACGACCTTCGCGGCGCTTCCCGCCGAGAATGGGACGCAGCCGGACCGCCCGGGCTTCACCATCGCGCCGACACCCGAGGCAGCGCTGGTCGCCCAGCCGGCGGAGCTGGAGATCGACCTCGATGAGCCGCTCTACGACGAAGCCGACGCCCGGGCCTCGCTGGAGCGATTCCGCGGGGTCTCGTATGGCACCGAGATCGAAGTGGCGCCCGGGGTCCATGCCACGTTCGTCGACGCCGGGCACATCCTCGGCTCGGCGATCATCCGACTCCGCGCCGCCGATCGCGACGGCGGGCCGGAGCTTCGGATCGTCTTCTCGGGTGACCTCGGCCGGACCGACACGCCGATCCTGCGCGACCCCACGGTCGTCACCGACGCGGACTACGTCCTGGTCGAGTCGACCTACGGCGGTCGGGAGCACGAGCCCGGCGACGAATCGGTCCGGATCCTGGCCGAGACCGTCCGGCTGGTCGCCGAGCACGACGGCGTGCTGCTCGTGCCCTCGTTCGCGATCGGGCGGACGCAGGAGGTGGTCTGGGAGCTCGACCGGCTCATCACGGCCGGCAAGATCCCGCTGCTGCCGCTGTACCTCGATTCGCCGATGGCCTCGAAGGCCTCGGCGATCTATCGCAATCACCCCGACTACTACGACGAGGAGACGCGCGACCTGCTGGCCCGCCAGGAGTCGCCGCTCGACTACCCGAACCAGATCGTCACCAACGACGTCAAGGACTCACAGGCGATCGCCCGGGCCAAGCGGCCGTACATGATCGTCGCGTCGAACGGGATGCTCACCGGCGGCCGGGTCGTCGGCCATCTGCGCAACCTCATCGACGACCCGAGTGCGGTGATCCTGTTCGTGGGCTACCAGGGTCAGGGCACCCTCGGTGCCCACCTCCAGGCGGGCGCCACGACAGTCAAGATCGACGGGCAGGTCCGCCAGGTGCGCTGCCAGACGCGCTCGATCAGCGGGTTCTCCGCCCATGCCGACGAGTCCGAGCTGCTCGACTGGCTACGGCACTTCGCCGACGGCAAGCAGCCCG
>JADGQI010000018.1 GCA_017881905.1 Chloroflexota bacterium | reverse complement strand
GTCAAGATCGACGGGCAGGTCCGCCAGGTGCGCTGCCAGACGCGCTCGATCAGCGGGTTCTCCGCCCATGCCGACGAGTCCGAGCTGCTCGACTGGCTACGGCACTTCGCCGACGGCAAGCAGCCCGGTCAGTCCGGGTTCCCGCGCAAGGTCTACCTCGTCCACGGCGACCCGGACGCCCAGGAGGCGCTCCTGCCCAAGGTCCGCGCGCTCGGCTTCGATGCGGCCATCCCGCAGTGGCACGAGGTGGTCGAGCTGGGGTAGTCGCTTGCCCCGGCCCCGGGGCGGGGGCGGGCTTCGGCGGGGGTCGCCACGGCCACGACCCCGTTGCATGGCATGCAAACAACGACACCGGGAGCGAGCTTGACGGGCTCGATCGGCTGACGGTTTGCACCACGTGCACGTCCTGCGACGGACGCCTCGCCGATGGCCGATTCCTTGCATCCCGCTGCGGGTTCCGTGCATGTCCGACCCATCGCCGGACATCCAGGAGCCGTTGTCTGCACGACGTGCAAGCCCGATGGCGACGTTGCATCTGATGCAAAGGTCGACCGGGGCCGCCCGCTCAGGACTCCCTGACGCCTCGGACGGCCGCATCGGCGGCGGACAGCATGAGGCCGTAGTCGGCGCCGACGGTCGCCCAGCGGAAGCCCTGGTCCCGGCGGGCGCGGACCTGGGCGGTGGATGACGTCCAGACCCCCGCGGGGATGCCGTGCGCCACGCAGCGCTCGAGGATGCGCTGGATCGCGGACTCCACCACGGGGTGGGCGAGGTCCCCCAGGTGGCCCAAAGCCGCGGCGAGGTCGTTCGGGCCGATGAGGATCGTGTCGACGCCGGGGACCGACAGGATCGCGTCGAGGTCATCGAGGGCTTCCTGGGTCTCGATCTGGATGCAGCACACGACCCGATCGTCGGCCGAGGCGAGGTATGCGGCCGTCCGGCGGCCGTACTCCGATGCGCGCCGCGGCGCGATCCCGCGCAGTCCGCGGGGCGGGTAGCGGCACCAGGCGACCGCTCGTTCGGCGTCGGCCACGGTCCGGATCTGCGGGACCACGACGCCCGTGGCTCCGGCATCGAGCGCGTGCATGATCCGTACCGGCTCGTTGGCCCCGACCCGGTACAGGATGGGCACCCCGTCGGCGCGGGTGGCGACGAGCATCGTGACGAGGTCAGCGGTCGCCACCGGACCGTGCTCCCCGTCCGCGATCAGGAGGTCGAAGCCCGAGCCGGCGAGCAGCTCCGGCACGACCGGGTCGAGGATCGTCAACCAGGTCCCCAGGAGGAAGTGGTCGCCGCGCAGCCTCGACCCGAGGTCGGGGACCATCGGGGATCGCGGATCCGGGCTCACCGACGGAGTGTAGCCGTGGCCGCGACGGCGGGCCGGGTCCATCAGGCGGGACGCGAGAGGCATTAGATTCGCCGGGCCGGAGAATCCCGCGACGGGCTCGACCTGGACGAGATCGTCGGCGACCCGAAGGAGCGTTGGTGCGGCCGACCCTGAACGTGCTCGGTGAGGAGCTCATCGAGCGGATCGTCGACGAGGCGTTGGACATCCTGGCCACGGTCGGGATGGAGATCCGCGGCCCGATCATGCGCCAGCGCCTGATCGACGCCGGGCTGCCGACCAGCCTGTCGGGCGATCGCGTCCTGTTCCCGCGCGACGTGGTCGAGCGGGCGATCGCATCCGCGCCCGCGTCGTTCATCCTGCACGATCGGGACGGGGATCCGCGCGCCGACATCGGCGGGGACCGGGTGCATTTCATCCCCGGCTCGAGCGGGCTCAAGGTGCTCGATCACCGGACCGGGGAGGCCCGGCTGGCGGACTCGACCGACTTCGTCGAGTACGTCCGGGTCGGCGACGGGCTCAGCCACATCCCGTACCTGGCGACCGCGTTCTCGACGAACAACGACATCGAGGCGCAGGTGTCCGACGCCTGGCGCCTCTACCTGTGCCTCACGAACTCGACCAAGCCGGTCGTGTCGGGCGCCTTCACCGAGCACGGCGTGCCGCGGATGGTCGACATGATGGAGCTGTTCCGGCGCGACCGGGCCGATCTGATCGACCGCCCGATGTCGATCTTCACGATCACGGCGACCGGCAACTTTCGGTACAGCGAGGATTCCTGCCAGAACCTGATCGACTGCGTCGAGGCGGGCATCCCGGTCGAGATCGTGCCGGTCACCCTGATGGGCCTGATCGCCCCGGTCACGATCGTCGGCGCGACCGTCTTCCACACCGTCGACGTCCTGGCCGGAGTCGTCATGACCCAGGTCATCCGGCCGGGCGCTCCGGTCCTGTTCGGCGGCGCCCCCGCGACGTTCCACATGCGGATCGCGAGCTCGCCGATGGCGGCGGTCGAGGCGCTCCACCTCGATGTCGCCTATGTCGCCGTCGGCAAGCGGCTGGGGCTCCCGACGCAGTCGTACATGGCGCTGTCGGACGCCAAGGTGCTCGACGCCCAGGCCGGGGCGGAGACGTTCGGCAGTGCGCTGCTGGCCGCGCTGGCCGGCGTCAACTCGGTGTCCGGCCCCGGGATGCTCGACTTCGTCCTCGTGTTCAGCCTCGCCAAGCTCGTGTTCGACGACGAGATCTGCGGCCAGGCCCTCCACTTCGTTCGCGAGGTCCGCCCGCTCGGCGACCTGCCGACGATGGACCTGGTCCAGCAGGTCCTGTCCGAGCAGCACCTGATCATGGCCCAGCACACCCTCGACCACTGGCCGAGCGAGCTGTACCTGCCGTCCGCTGTGATCGACCGCGACAACCGGGAGAACTGGCTCAAGGCCGGTGGACGAGACGCCGGTCAGCGGGCCGCCGACGAGGTCGACAAGCGGCTGGCCGCCTACCAGCCCCTGGCGACCGATCCGGCCGTCGACGAGGAGCTCCGGCGGATCATCCGGACCGGCCTGCGCGAGCAGGAGCACCTTCCCGAGGTACCGGTCGCCGGTGAGCCGGTCCCGCTCGCCGACCCGACCGGCGGACGCCGCCACAACCCACGACGAACGGCACGCCAGGCACCGACCAGTCAGGAGGAACCCGCGTCATGACCAGCCAGACCGCCCCCGCGACCGAGGCCTCGAGCACGCTCTACTTCGGGCCGTGGTATCGCCGCTCGCCGTTCTTCGAGAAGACCCTCGCCGCCGGCTGCAGCGCCTACGACATCTACAACCACATGTACCTGCCGGGCTACTACGCCGACCCGATCGAGGAGTACTGGGCGCTCCTCAATGGCGTCACCGTGTGGGACGTGTCGGTCGAGCGGATCGTCGAGATCACCGGGCCGGACGCCTCGGCGTTCACCAACCTGCTGACCTGCCGCGACCTCACGAAGTGTGCGGTCGGCCAGGGCAAGTACGTCCTGATCACGGCCGAGGACGGCGGGATCGTCAACGACCCGGTCCTGCTCCGGGTCGAGGAGAACCGCTGGTGGCTCGCGCTGGCCGACTCCGACGCGGGTCTATGGGCGCGCGGCGTCGCGACGCACGCGGGGATGGAGGTCAAGGTCCGCGAGCCGGAGATCTACCCGGTCCAGGTCCAGGGCCCGAAGTCGAAGGACGTGCTGGTCGCGCTGTTCGGGGAAGAGGTCCTCGGCATCAAGTACTACTGGACGCTGACCACCGAGCTCGACGGGATCCCGGTCGTCATCAGCCGGACCGGTTGGACCGGCGAGGTCGGCTACGAGATCTACCTTCAGGACCCGTCGCGCGGCGGAGACCTGTGGGACCGGTTGATGGACGCCGGCAAGCCGCACGACATCCGGCCGATCGCCCCGTGCGAGGCACGCCGGATCGAGGCGGGGATCTTCAACTACGGGTCCGACATGACGATCGACAACAACCCGTTCGAGGTGATGGGCCTGGAGCGACTCGTCGAGCCGCAGGAGGCCGACTACATCGGCAAGGCGGCCCTCGAGGCGATCCGGGCTCGCGGGGTGAGCCGAAAGCTCGTCGGGATCGAGGTGCCCGGCGACGCGCTGCCGTTCGAGCTCTCGCGCAAGTGCGATGCCCTGCACAAGGGCAAGGCGGTCGGGACGGTCACCGACCTCATCTGGTCGCCGCGGCTCGAGAAGAACATCGGCTACGTCTGGGTCCCGATCGAGCTCGCCGGCGCCGGAACGCCGCTCGAGATCGTCGCCCCGGACGGCGGGATCTGGCCGGCGACGACCGCGTCGATCCCATTCCTCGACCCGAAGAAGGCCGTCCCACTGGGTTGATCCTCGCGGGCTGGCCGGTCCGTCCGGCCCTGCCCGCGGATCCTCCCGTAGACTCGATCCTTATCCGCATCGGAGACCCGTCCTTGACCGCCCGCATCGAGCTCCCGGCGCCGCTCACCGAAGCCGAGATCGCATCCGTCCGTCGCGAGTACCGTGCCGCGTCGCTGCTCCCCAAGCGGGCGTATCACGACCCCGCGATCTTCGATTGGGAGCGCGCGCACGTCGTCCGGAAGGACTGGGTCCTCGTCGGGCGGGAGGAGGACGCTCCTCAGCCGGGAACGTACACGCTGGTCGAGCTCGACGGCGAGAGCCTCATCGTCGTCCGCGGGCAGGACCGCGAGCTCCGAGCGTTCTTCAACGTCTGCCGCCATCGCGGGACGGCGGTCGCCGAGGAGGCGTGCGGCAAGGTGGTCCGGTTCCAGTGTCCGTACCACGCCTGGATCTACGACCTCGAGGGGCATCTCGTCCGGGCCAAGCACACCGAGGACCTCGAAGACTTCAGCTTCGAGCGGTTCGGCCTGGCCACTGTCCGCCTCGAGACCTGGCAGGGCTTCGTGTTCGTCAACCTCGACCGGGAGGCGGAGCCCCTGGCCGACCAGCTGGGCGACCTGGTCGATCACTGGAGCCGGTTCGACTTCCGGAGCCTCCGCTCCGCGAAGCGGGTCGAATACGACGTCGCCGCGAACTGGAAGTTCGTGGCCGAGAACTACAGCGAGTGCTATCACTGCCCTGGCGTCCATCCGCAGCTCAACAAGCTGACCCCGTACGACCTCGGCGGCGACTTCGACCCGCACGGCGGCTGGCAGGGCGGCTGGATGGAGCTGGTCGATGCGGCCGAGACGATGTCGCTCGACGGCGGCCACGGGTCGAAGGCCGGACGGCCGTCGATGGCCGGGATCACTGAGCTCGACGAGCGGCGCATCTACTACTACGTCCTGTGGCCGACGACCTTCCTGTCGATCCACCCCGACTACCTGCTGGTCCACCGCCTCGTGCCCCAGGGTCCCGACCGGACGCTGATCGTGTGCGACTGGCTGTTCGAGGCCGAGACGATCGCGACGCCGGGGTTCGACCCGTCGGACGCGGTCGCCTTCTGGGACCTCACGAACCGCCAGGACTGGCACGTCTGCGAGCTCCAGCAGCGCGGGACCCGGTCGAGCTCGTGGGTCGCCGGACGGTACACGGACGCCGAGGCGTCGGTCCACGCCTTCGACCAGATGGTCGTGGATCGCTACTCCGGCGCGAGCAGCTGGTCGCAGCGAGTCGTCCGCGAGCGCTACGACGTCCCACCGCCCAAGCCCGGTGCCAGCGACGAAGGCGGCGATGGTGTGGCCACCGGCGGCCCGGCGCCGGGCGCGAGGACGGGCGCCCGCACGAAGGCCGCTGCCACTCGCTGAGCGGTCCCGGGGCTCCCCGGGTCGGTCGTTATGTCGCGTCGTCCGCCACGACGCGGCGTTCGTCGGGACGGAACGCGCCCAACCGCCAGGCGACGAACAGGGCCAGTGCGACGACCGCGACGATGATCGTCGAGATCGCGTTGATCTGGGGGGTCACCCCGAACTTGATCGAGCTGTAGATATAGATCGGCAGGGTGCTCGAGCCGGGGCCGGCATTGAACGACGTGATGATCAGGTCGTCGAATGACAGCGCGAACGTGAGCATCGCACCGGCGCCGATGGCTGGCGCGATGAGTGGCAGCGTGACGTGGCGGAACGACCCAAGGGCCGACGCCCCGAGATCCCGCGCCGCCTCTTCGAGCCGTGGATCCAGGCTCAGGGCACGCGCCCGGACGATGATCGCCACGTACGAGATGCAGAACGTGATGTGGGCGATCCCGATCTGGCCGATCGAGCCGTTCTGCCGGAAGAGCTGGCCGAAGAAGATCAGCAGGCTGATCCCGATGATGATCTCGGGAGTGATCATCGGAAGCAGGATCAACGTCTCCGCGGCGCCGCTGCCGCGGAACCGCAGCCTGGCCAGGCCAAGGCCCAGCAGGGAGCCGAGGATGGTGGCGCCGATGATCGCGATGACGGCGACGCGCAGCGTGACCGACAGCGCGTCAAGCAACTGGACGTTGGCGAACAGCTTCGGATACCAGTCAAGGGTGAACCCGAGCCAGACGAAGTTCCGCCGCGAGACGTTGAAGCTGAAGATGATCAGGACGACGATCGGCGCGAACAGGAACACGAACGTCAGTGCAGCGAGCGCAGTCAGCCACGGGTTCCGCTCGCGGGTCATCCGCCGCCCAGGGTCTCGCGCCGGAGCGTCCGGAGAGCGGCGAACGTGCCGACCAGCGTGAGGACCATCAGCAGGAACCCGAGGGCGGAGCCGTACGGCCAGTCGCGCCCGCTCTGGAAGACGACCTGGACCACCTTGGCGATCGTCGTCGTCTGGGCCCCGCCGAGCAGGTCCGGCGTGACGTAGTCGCCGATCGCCGGGATGAACGTCAGCAGAGCCGCCGCGACGATCCCGGGCATCGTGATCGGCAGGGTCACGTGCAAGAACGCCTGGCGACCACTCGCGTACAGGTCCCGCGCGGCTTGCACCAGGTTGTCGTCCATCCGGTCGATCGAGACGTACAACGGCAGGATCGCGAACGGCAGGAATCCGTAGGTCATCCCCAGGATCACCGAGAAGTCGGTGTTGAGGAATGGGATCGGATCGCTGATCAAGCCGACCGACTGGAGGATCCCGTTGAGGACCCCGTTGTCGCGCAGGATGATCATCCAGGCATAGGTCCGGATGAGGTAGCTCGTCCAGAACGGGAGCATGACCAGGATGAGCAACAGGATCTTCCGTCGGCCCCCGTAGCGCGAGATCCAGTACGCGATCGGATAGCCGATGAGGATCGACAGGATCGTCGTGATGCCCGCGTAGCGGAGCGAGTTGAGGAAGGCCGGGACGTATTCCGGCCGGCCGGCACGGAGGTAGTTCTGGAGCCCTGGGTGGGCCAGGCTGACATGCCCCGTGGCGTCCTTCGTCCCGAAGCTGACGATCAGGACGATGACCAACGGCACGGCGAAGAAGAGGGCCAGCCAGCCGACCCCCGGCACGACGTAGATCAGCGCCGAGAGGCGGTCCCGCAGCGGCCGCCGCGGAGTCGGGGCCGCCGCGGCCGTCGTCACGCCTTGAGCGCGTTCCAACGCTGGGTGTACTTGTCGAGATCGGGACCGAGCTCGAGCAGCTCGACGAGCTTGTCGAGGGTCGCTGAAGCCGGGTTGATCCGCGGGTCGCCGCTGATCGTCGGGTCGATGAGCGGGAGAGCCGCCGCGTTCGGGCCCATGTAGTAGGTGACGTTCGTGTTCGCCGCGCTGACCTTGGCGTCGAGGTTGAAGTCGATCCACAGGTTCGCGGCGACCGGATGCTGGGCGCCCGACAGGACGACCATCGTGTCCGAGCCGCGGACCGCGCCGGACTCGGGGATCACGTATTTGGTCTTCGGCTTGTCGCTGAGCATCTGGCCCCAGTCGCCCGACCAGGCATGGGTCAGCCAGACCTGTCCACCGGTGAAGTCAGCGATGTCGTTCGCGGTGTACGTCCTGAGGAGCGGCTTCTGCTGTTCAAGCAGCTGGAGCATCGCGTCGAGATCCGTGTCGCTGGTCGTGTTCGGCGACAGTCCGAGTCGGAACGCGGCCGCGGCGAATACCTCCCGCACATCGTCGAGCATCGACATGTGGCCCTTGTACCGCTCGTCCCACAGGGCCGTCCAGTCGGTCAGGTCCTCTTTGATCTTGTCCGGATCCCAGACGAAGCCGGTCGTCCACCACATGTACGGCATCGAGTGGGCGTTATTCGGATCGTAGCCCGGGTTCGCCCACTCGGTGCCGAGGTTCTTGGCATTCGAGATCATCGACAGGTCGAGCGCCGCCACGACCCCGTCGCGGACCAGGCCGGGGATGTCGGTCGAGGCCGGATAGGTCACGTCGTAGCCGCCGCCCTTGCCGTCGCTCCGGATCTTCGTCAGCTGGGTGTCGGCGGTGTCGAAGAAGTCATACGTGACCTTGATCCCGTACTTGTCCTGGAAGTCCTTGACCGTCGTGTCGCCGATGTACTGGGTCCAGTTGTAGACGTAGAGCTCGCCTTCGGGCGTCGGCTGCGGGGTCGGTTCGGGCGTCGCGGTCGGGCTGGCGGTCTCCGCGGCGGCACCGGCGTCGCTGGAGGACGGGGCAGCCGGCACGGGCGTCGAGATGGAGGGGGCGGCGGACGCTCCACCCGTGGCGCAGGCGGCGATGATCGGGGCCACGGCGGCCGTCGCGCCGACGATCGAGATCCGGCGCAGGAGCTGACGGCGGGTCAGCCGGTTCTCGGCAAGGTAGCGGACGAGGATCCGCTCGAGATCGAGGCTCGAGCCGTCGTGGTCGGTGCTCACGGTTTCTCCTGCTCGGGCCGCCGGACGCCGACGACGAGTGCGTCGTGCGGCGACCAGCCGACCTCGACGTCATCGCCGGTGACATACCGTCGGCCGGTCTTGGGGGTGACGATGCTCAACAGTGCACCGCCCTGGGTCCTGACTTGGTATTGGACACTCGAGCCAAGGTAGGCCGACTGTTCGATCCGGCCCTCGATCGACCCCGGGCCGCCCGCACCGGGCTCGGCGATGGATACGGACTCCGGTCGGATCGAGATCTCGAGAGCGTCGCCGGTGGTGGCCGGATCGGCGAGGGCCACCCGACTCGCGTCCCCTCCGGTGAGTCTCAGCGAAGCGATCGACCCATCGACCGATTCCACTCGTCCCATGAGCAGGTTCGTCGAGCCCATGAAGTCGGCCACGAACCGGGTCGATGGGCGATCGTACAGTTCCTCCGGCAGGCCGAGCTGCTCGACCTTGCCCTGGTGCATCACGGCGATCCGGTCGCTCATCGTGAGCGCCTCTTCCTGGTCGTGGGTCACGTACACGAAGGTGATCCCGACCTCGGTCTGGATCCGCTTGAGCTCGATCTGGAGGCTCTTGCGGAGCTTGAGGTCGAGCGCCCCGAGCGGTTCGTCTAGGAGCAGCACCTGGGGCCGGTTGACGAGTGCGCGAGCCAAAGCGACCCGCTGTTGCTGTCCACCCGACAGCTCGTTCGGCTTGCGGCGGCCGTACTCGCCGAGGTGGACGAGGTCCAGGGCCTCCGCGACGCGCATCTTGACCTCGACCTCGCTCACCTTGTGGCGGCGCAGGCCGAAGGCGATGTTGTCATGGACGTTGAGGTGCGGGAACAGGGCGTAGCTCTGGAAGACCATGTTGACCGGGCGCTTGTCTGGGGGCGCCATCGTCACGTCGACCCCGCGGAGCTCGATCCGGCCTGCCGTCGGGAGCTCGAAGCCGCCGATCATCCGCAGGGTCGTGGTCTTGCCGCAGCCGGACGGCCCGAGCAGCGAGAAGAACTCGCCGGACCGGATCTCGAGCGAGATGTCGTCCACCGCGCGCACGTCGCCGAACCGTTTCGAGATCCCGGACAGACGGATCTCGGGGACTGCCTCGGGGGCCATCATCGGTCGCAGCCTACGGGACGCTTCTCGTGGCGCGCTGGACATGTCCCGTCTAGCGCGACTCGCCCGCGGACGCGTTCGCGCCGGCGCGCAACCAGACTGGGTCGTACGGTCATCGGCTCCTCTGCGGGACCGTGGGCGCGGCCGATGGCGGAGCGTAGCCTATCGGCGCGAAATCGTCCCGGACGGCGGCCGCGTACGGGCCGCGATGCGCGACAGGGCGCCGTCCCAGTCGGCGTCGAACGGGCGACCGGGCGTGTCGAGGTCGACGACCAGGGGGGCGTGGTCCGATGGGATCGGCGGTCCCTTGCGCGCCTCGCGGTCGATCTCGGCCCAGACGACCCGGTCGGCGATCGGCCGGGTCACCAGGAGGTGGTCGATCCGCATCCCGAGGTTCTTGTGGAAGTTGCCGGCGCGGTAGTCCCACCACGTGTAACGCCCCGACTCTGGATGCCGGCGGCGATAGGCGTCGGTCAGGCCCCAGTCGAGCAGGGCCTGGAAGGCGGCCCGCTCGGGAGGCGACACGTGGGTGCCTCCGTGGACCGCCTCGGCGTCCCAGACGTCGGCATCGGTCGGAGCGATGTTCAGGTCACCGCCGAGGACCAACGGCCCGCCCGGGTCGGCGGTCTCGCGCAGCCAGCGCTCGAGCCGCGCGAACCAGGCCAGCTTGCCCGCGAAGAACGGGGAATCGACGACCCGGCCGTTCGGCGCGTACAGACTGACGACGCGGATCGGGCCGCCCGCAGCACCGGCCGGGTCGACGGTCGCCGCCACCATCCTCGCCTCGTCCGACGGGTCGAAATCCTCCTCACCCTCGGCGACCAGCGCTCCCGGTCCGCTGTCGCGCACGGGTCCGTCGCCGAAGTTGGTGACCACGTCGGCCGCACCGAGTCCTTCGCGCAGGGCGATCGCGACGCCGTTCCAGCGGCCCTCGCCGTGATGGACCAGGTCGTAGCCGGCCATCGCGAACGCCATCAGCGGCGCGTCGTCGTCGCCGAGCTTCGTCTCCTGGAGGAGCAGGACGTCCGGGGCCGCGCGCTCGAGCCAGCCCTCGACCTTCTCCTGGCGGGCCTTGAGCGAGTTGACGTTCCAGGTCGCGATGCGCATCGGTCGGTCCGTGTCCCCGTCGCGGCTCAGAGTCGTCGGCCGCGCTGCCGGGCGAGGTCGAACGTGGCGGTGTCGGCGATGGCCATCACCGCCATCGTCCCGGCCTGGACCGGGTCCGACACGACCAGATCGACCGCGCCGGTGATCGAGCCGACCATGTTCAGGGCGATGATCGGGATGCCGTGCGCGCGGAGCTCGTTGGCGGCCCGGGTGATGTCGCCGCCCATGATCGAGCCGGCCAGGACGAGCAGGCGCGCCCGGGGCAGGTCGGCGACCGCTCGAACGGCGGCCGCGATGTTCTCCTCGCCGACGAGTGGGATCGTATCCACGCTGATCCGCTCGCCACGGAGGTTGTGCCGATCCGCCTCGGTCACGGCGCCGAGCGCGACCTGGGCGACCTGCGCGCCGCCACCGACCACGATCACCCGCTTGCCGAAGACGCGTTCCAGACTCCGGGTCAGGTCGTGGCTCCGAAGTCCGGGCAGGCTGTCGATGACGCTCACGAGGTCGGCCTCCCCGAGTCCCTCGATCTCGACCTCGATCTCCGCTCCGGCCTGGCCGCCGTCGGGGGCCGGCAGGCGGCGGACCGTGCTCAGGTTGCGCAGCGTGCCGCCGGCTTCACCGACCCGGCCGACCAGCGCCGGGATCGCCATCGGGGCATCGTCGAGGCTGAGCCGGATCGCGACGGTCGTCGGGGCGTCGGGGGTGCGACGGGGCATGTCGGGCGGTCTCGATCGGGGGTCCGAGGTCGCGTCCGGGCCGGGCGTCAGGCGCCTGGCCGCGGCGAGGAGCCGCCGATGTCGGCTACGGTCATCCGTTCGGGCGAGATGCCGGCCGTCGGGTCGTGCTCCTCGCAGTCCAGGCCGATCGACGCGAACGCCTCCCGGGTCGCGACGGGGTCGCTGGTGGTGAGCATCAGCGCGCCGTCGGTGTCCTCGGCGACGCCGACGATCCCGGTGATGTTCACGCCGCGGTCGCCCAGCGCGGCGGCCATCCGCGCGAGCGAGCCCGGACGATCCTCGAGCCTGACCGTGAACCAGACCGTCACGCCATCCACCTCCTGACCCGGATGGTAGCCGGTCCGCGGGGTCGACCCGGCGTCGGTACGCTATCCGGGATGCCTGCACCCGCCGACCAGCCCAGCGTCCAGGTCTTCGGCCTGCCGGACGACCGGGCGACGCGTGCGGCCCAGCGGTTCTTCAAGGAACGGCGGGTCGCGATCCATTTCGTCGACCTGCGGCGCAAGCCGCTGGCGGCGGGGGAGCTGCGCCGGTTCGTCGAACGGCTGGGTGCCACGAACGTCGTCGACCGGGAGGGCCGGGCCTATCGCGATGCCGGGCTCGGCTACCTGACGATGACCGAGGCGGACCTGGCCGACCGGATCCTCCGCGATCAGCGACTCCTGCGCCTGCCGCTGGTCCGGCGCGGCAACGAGGTCAGCGCCGGTCCCGCGGAGGCGACCTGGAAGCGGTGGGTCGCCTCAGCGACCGGCTGACGCGGCCTCAGCGCCGGCGGAGCGCGCCCCAGGCGAGGTAGACGCCCGCCCCGAGGGCGACGACCCCGGCCACGGCCCAGAACTGCACGCCGCTCATGGCGCTCCCGGGCAGGAACCCCGTCCCCTGCGCGATCCACAGCACGCCCGCGAGCGCGAGGATGGCCGCGACGACGAGTCTCATCCGATGCATCGACACCTCCGCGGTGGCATCCTACGGCAGTGACCGACCGACCGCTCCAGGGCGACCCGACCCGCCATCGAAGCGGGCGAGTGACGATCAAGCCGAAGGCGGCCGAACACCTGTCGAGCGACGCCGCGGTCACCGAGGACGAGAAGCTCTTCGCCCGGTCCACCCGCCCCGCCTTCCTCGGCGAGGACCCCTGGCGGGTCCTCCGGATCATGTCGGAGTTCGTCGACGGGTTCGACGCCCTGGCCGAGGTCGGTCCGGCCGTCACCGTCTTCGGGTCCGCTCGCGTCGCCGAGGGGTCGCCGATCTACGAGCAGGCGCGCGAGATCGGCCGCCGCCTTGCCGTCGACGGCTGGGCGGTCATCACCGGCGGCGGGCCGGGCGTGATGGCCGCGGCCAACCGCGGCTGCCAGGAAGCCGGCGGCCTGTCGATCGGCTGCAACATCGAGCTGCCCCACGAGCAGTCGGTCAACCCGTACGTGGACCTGGCGGTCGAGTTCCGCTACTTCTTCGCGCGCAAGACGATGTTCGTCAAGTACGCCGACGCATTCGTGATCATGCCCGGCGGGTTCGGCACGCTCGACGAGCTGTTCGAGGCGCTGACCCTCATCCAGACCGGCAAGATCCGCCATTTCCCGGTCGTCCTCGTCGGCACGGCGTATTGGGCGGGTCTGATCGATTGGGCCCGCGAGACGCTCATCGCCGACGGGACCGTGACCGAGGCCGACCTGGCCCTGCTGACCCTGACCGACGACGCCGAGGAGGTCTGCCGGGTCGTCCGCGCGTTCGCTCGCGCGAACCATATCGGGCGGCCGACCAGCCCGGGCTGAGCGTCGTCGCCCCGCCTACTGCGACGATCGCCGGGCCCCGCCGTTGGCCGGCCCGCAAACGGCGACACGACTGAGCTTCTCGATACAACGGGCAATGCTAGGGAACAGGTCGCCGAGCCAAGGATCACCCGATCGCCGGCCTCGGCGACCGATTGAAGGCACGTCCTACCAATGCTGGTTCTATTCGGGCGGTTTGGGCGGCCTTCGGGCCGCCGGATCGACTCTTAAGGCGTTCCGTAGCAACGGTGGTGATACTCGAGCACTCGGTTCGGCCCGCCAGGCGCCGGTCCCGCCCGTCAGGCTCGAGTCCACCCGCCGGGCCCCGCCCGCGACACTCGGTCCTGGTCGCCCGCCACGCTCAGGCCCGAGTGCCATGCCCAAATGCCATGCCCAAGTGCCACGCCCCCAGCACCAAGCCGGCCGCGCCGCGGGTTGCGCCTTAAGGCGACGGCAGCGCGGCCTCGACCCAGCCGTCCACGATCCGGACCGGGTAGTAGCGCAGGCGCCGGATCCTGGTCAGTCGGCGCGCCTCGGCCTTTTTGCCGGGTGGATCCTCCTTGGGACTGCTGCCGGGCGGTGACCAGACGGCGTGGTAGCGGCCGTCCGGGTCGATGCCTCCGGTCGTCGGCATCTGGACGGGCTCGCCCGTGCACAGGTCGAACCGGCCGGTGTGGAGCGGGCAAGCCACGACGCAACCGTCCAGTTCTCCGATCGAGAGGGGCGCCGCCATGTGCGGGCAGCGATCGTCGATCGCGACGATCCCGCCAGGCGTCCGGGCGAGCAGGACGTCGAGGTCGCCGACGGTCGCTCGCCGAAGCCCGCCCGGTGGCAGCTCGGCGACCGCGATCAAGCGTCGGAACGGGGCGTCGCCGGCGCCGGGCGAGAGCAGGTCGGGCGGGAAGTCGGCCGGTCGATCGTCCATGAACCGTCAGCCTACCCGACCCGACGGCCGGAGACGCCGGACATGGATCGGCCCCGACCGCGTCGTCCGCGTCGGGGCCGATCCCTGGAGGAGGAGTTCCGGTCGTCTGGGGTCAGTCGCCGATGGCCCGGCTGGTCGCCACCGACTCAGGAACGCCGGGGCCCGCGCTGGCCCCGGCGGCCGCCGGGGCCGCCTCGCCATGAACCGGGTCGGTATTCGAGACTCGGAGCGGGATCTCCTTGATGGCCAAGGCGGCGACGAACGAGACGACGGCCCCGACCACGCCGAGCCAGAACGTCTGGGCTGTCGCGAGGCTGAAGGCCCCGTGGATGCCATCGACGATGTTCGGGATCGCGGACTGGAACTGCGGCGGGATCACACTCGCAAGGACCTGTGGCAGGTTCCCGACGCCGGTGAGCTGACTCAGATCGAAGTTCCCGCCCGACTTGGTGAACCCTTCGATCAGCGGAGCGGGGACACCCGCCGCCGACATCTGCGGCACCAGGTTGTCTGCGAACGCCGTCCCGAAGATCGTGCCGACGAACGCGAGCGAGATGGTTCCGCCGATCTGGCGGAAGAACGTCAGGTTGGATGTCGCGACGCCGAGTTCCCGGAATGGCACGGCGTTCTGGATGACGATCGTCGGCACGGAGAATGTCGGACCGACGCCGAGGCCGGCGATGAACATCCACAGCCACACCACTGGCACCGGCGTGTCCTGGGTGAGCTGGGTCATGAGCAGGACCGCGAAGCCCATCACGGCGACCGAGCCGGCGATCAGCCACTTGTACCGGCCGGTCCGGGAGACGATCAGGCCGGACACGATGGAGCTGGCGATCAAGCCGACCATCAGCGGCAGTGCCGCGAGGCCGGAGTTGGTCGGGGAGAAGCCCTCGACGACCTGGAACCAGCGCGGCAGGAAGACGATCGCGCCGAAGAACGCGAACGCGGCGAAGAAGACCGAGACCATCGTCGCCGAGTAGGTGCGGCCCGTCCACAAGTGCAGCGGGATGATCGGCTCCTTGGCGCGCGACTCGGCCAGGATGAACAGCAGTGTCCCGATGATCCCGACGAGGATGAACCCGCCGACCGTCGGCTCGGTCCATTCGCCGAACTGCTTGTTGGTCAGGCCGACCAGCAGGAAGACCATCGCGACGGTGAAGATCGCGCCGCCGAGCAGGTCGAAGTTGCGGGTCGCCGAAGGAGTCTTGACCGTCGGCAGGAGCCGCTGGATGACGATCAGGGCAACGATCCCGATCGGGATGTTGACGTAGAAGATCGCGTGCCAGCTCAGGTTCTCGGTCAGCCAGCCACCGATGAGCGGGCCGGCGACGAATGCGATCCCGAAGACCGCGCCGAACAGTCCCTGATACTTGCCGCGTTCCTGGGGAGTGAACAGGTCACCGATGACCGCCAGCGCGACCGGGAACAACGAGCCGGCGCCGATCCCCTGGATGCCCCGGAACAGGATCAGCATCCCCATGTTCTGGCTGAGCCCGCTGAGGGCCGAGCCGAACAGGAAGATGACGATGCCGATCATGAAGATCGGCTTGCGCCCGTAGATGTCCGACAGCTTGCCCCAGAACGGCACGCTGATCGTGCTGGTCAGGAGGTAGATCGTGATCGCCCAGACGTAGTAATCGTTGCCCGACAGCTGGGTCACGATCGTCGGCAGCGCGGGTCCCACGATCGTCTGGTCGAGGGCGCCCAGGAACAACCCGAGCATGACGGCGAAGAGGATCTCCATCTTCGCCCGCTGGGACAGCCCGAGTGCCGGATCCTCCTCGAGTGTCGGGATGTACTCCGAATCCGCGAATCCGCCTTCCATCATCGAACCGTGATCTCCCTTCCCTCCGCCGCCTCTGTGGGCTGCTCGTGTCGTAGGTGGTCGTGGTAGGTCCCGAACAGGATCGGGTTGGCGATCTCCTCCGCCCGGACCGCGGCGCGGAAGTCGATCAGGGCCGAATGCAGCCGGTCCAGCTGGCGATCGTCGAGCCGTTCCAGGACGGCGGTCATCAGATCCCGTTTCATGATCTGGATCTCGTCGAGGACCTCCGTCCCGGCGGGCGTAAGCCGGACGAGGACGACCCGGCGGTCGTCCGTGTCGCGGGTCCGCTCGACGAGGCCGCGCTCCTCCATCCGGTCGATCAGCCCGGTCGCGTTAGACAGGGACACGTCGAGGGAGTCGGCCAGGTGGCTCATCGTCAGCTCACCCGACTCTTCGAGGCGCCACATCACGTGGACATGCGTCATGCTGACACCCTGCTTCACCATCCGCCCGGTGGCCGCACAACGGAGCAGCCGGACGGCGCCGTTCAGCTCGTCGCTCACCCCGGTCAAGGCATCGCGACGGGTCGTCGACTCCGGTGAAGAGATACGTGCCATCTGAACTATCATACGGATATGGATAATCCTGTCAACAGCGACCATTCAGGTCGCCGAGGGACGCCCGGTGGAGTCGATGTTCGGCGCCGGGTGTGAACAGATGATGAAGACGCGGTGGCGGACCGGTGGGCACCCGTCACGGACCAAGGAGGGTCGAGGATCGTGCGCTACGTCCTGATGATCGAGGCCCAGCAGGGGTTGACCTACGACGATCAGCTGGCGATCGCGCAGCGCGCCGAAGCTGCCGGCTTCGAGGCCCTCTTCCGCTCGGATCACTACGAGAGCTTCCCGGGCCCGGCCGGTCGCCCGACATCTGACGCCTGGACCGTGCTCGCCGGTCTCGCCCGGGAGACGACCCGGCTGCGCCTCGGTGTCCTCGTCTCGCCCGTCACGTTCCGGCTTCCCGGTACGATCGCCAAGATCGCGGCGACCGTCGACCAGATGAGTGGCGGGCGGGTCGAGCTCGGCCTCGGCGCCGGCTGGAACGAGGACGAACATCGCCGCCACGGCGTCGTCTTCCCGCCGATCTCGGAACGGGCCGACATGCTCGAGGAGCAGCTGGCGATCGTCCACGGCCTGTGGGAGGAGCCGAACGGCTGGTCGTTCGAGGGCGCGCACTACCGAGTGGAGGACTCGATCTTCCAGCCGAAGCCGGTCCAGCGACCGCATCCGCCGATCATCGTCGGCGGTGAGGGCTCGCCGCGCTCTCTCCGGATCGCGGCGAAGTTCGCCGACGAATTCAACGTGACGTCGTCGGATCCGGAGCGGGTCGCCGACCGCTATGCCCGACTGGACGACGCGTGCCGCGCGATCGGGCGCGACCCGGCCACGATGCGCAGATCAGCGATGGTCGGCACGCTGATCGGGGGCGACGAGACGGAGCTTGCCACCCGCAAGCGGGCCCTCCTGGGCGAGGTCACCACCGACGAGCAGGGCGAGGAATGGTTCGCGACGCGCGAGCGACGCTGGATCCTCGGGACGCCGGACCAGGCTCGGGCGAAGGTGGCCGAGTTCGCTGCCGCGGGCGTCGAGCGCCTGATGCTCCAGGACTTCCTGCCACGCGATCTCGACATGATCGACCAGCTCGGCGCGGAGCTCGTCCGGGCGTAGGGACTGCGCTCAGCCCTCGGCGCGGGCGGCCGCCTCGGCGTACGCCGGGTCGGTCCGTCGGATCGGATCCGGGTTCGTCCCCACCACTCGCGCCAGTCGCTCGACGAGGATCTGGAGCGGCGTCGCGGTGCTGAGCAGTGAGGCCGCCGGAGCCGGCAGCGACGCTGCCTCCGGGACGACGATCCGACCGATCGGCGTGAGCGAGGTGTCGAGCTCGGTCGCGACCCCGGTCGACAGGATCGCCCCGGCCCGGATCCCGATCGCCGCGGCCGCCTCGAATGCCCGGCGCGCCCGCTCGATCCGCTCGGGGCGCGCCCGGCGATCGGTCAGGATCATCACCAACCCGGTGCGGTCGTCGGTCGACGGCAGATGGCCGTGGAGGAACGTCTCGAGGTTGCGCGACGCGGCGGGGATCCAGGTCCCTTCCTCGAGCTTGAGCACGAGCTCGCGGGCGGCGGTCCGATCGGCGCCCGTCGCCACCGTCACGATGGGTCGGCATCCTGCCAGGCTGGCCGCCATTGCCTCTGCGGCGGCTGTGGCGACCGGACCGAGGCCGGCAGCCATCAGGGCCCGGACGGCGGTCGGGTCCACGGGCTCGCCGGCCAGGGCTGCGGCGACCACCGTTCCCGCGATCAGGGGCGACGTGTACCCGATCGTGTGGCAGTAGCTCTGGTCGCGTTCGACCGTCTCGATGACGATGTCCACCCCGTCCGCGCCCGGAGCGCGGCCGCTGACGGTGACGATGGCCGTCCGGGCTCCGGCGCTGCGCGCCGCGTCGAGTGCCTGGGTCGTCGCCCACGTCGCGCCGTCATGGCTGATCCCGATGCACAGCCCGTTCTTCGGCTCGAGCGACGCCTCGAACGCCTGGACGGCGACGGGACCATGACCCGGGAGGCCCGCCCGACCCCAGGCATCGCGGAGGGTCTCCGCGAACCCGAGCGCGCCGTGCTCGCTCGTCCCGCAGCCGACGACGGTGATCGGGAGTCCCGCCCCGGCGGTCTGTCGCAGGGCCGCCGCGAGGCGCGATACCCCACCATCCGCGCCCATCTCGGTCAATCGCTGGACCAGGCGCGCGGCGAAGGCCGGCTCGGCCTCGATCATCTCGGTCATGAACCAGGGCGGGGCGCCCCGGTCGACCGGCCGCTCGGCCCAGTGCCACGGTTCCGGCGGGCCGGGCAGCGTTCGCTCCGGATCGAACGGAGGCGGGTCGGTCGGCTCGGACATGCGGCCGATGATAGGCTGGCCGTCCAGCCGCTCCGACGCTGGTCCATCCAGCGCGACGGGCCGGCCGAACCCTGACTGACGCGATGTACGAATGGCTCCGGGAGAACACGATGAAGGTCGGGCTGATGAGCCCACAGGGCTGGAAGGGCGAATACGACGGCTGGGACCCGGCGGCCGCCTGGGCCCGGACGGTCGAGCTCGCGATCGACGCCGAGGCGCTCGGGTTCGAGTCGCTCTGGGCGTTCGACCACTTCCACACGGTTCCCGACCCGACCGACGAGCTCACCTTCGAGTCGTTCAGCCTCCTCACGGGGCTGGCGATGGTGACCGAGCGCGTCCGCCTTGGCCACATGGTCGTGTGCACCGGGTTCCGCAACCCCGCCCTGACGGCCAAGATGTCGTCGACGATCGACGTCATCTCGGGCGGCCGCTTCGAGCTGGGCATCGGCGCCGGCTGGAAGGAGGAGGAGTGGCTCGCCTACGGGTACGGCTTCCCGACGATCGGCGAGCGGCTCGGCGCGCTGCGCGAGCACCTCGAGATCATCACCCGGATGTTCGGCCCCGGTCGGGCGACGTACCGCGGCGAGTATGCCAGCGTGGCCGGCGCGATCAACCTGCCCAAGGGGCTCCAATCGCCCCGGATCCCGATCATCGTCGGCGGGAACGGCCAGCGCGTGACCCTGGGGATCGCCGTGACCTTCGCCGATGAGCTCAACCTGGTCTTCCTCAGCCCCGATGGGGTCGCCGAAGCGCTCCCGAACATCCGGGCACGGTGCGAGGAGGCGGGCCGGGACCCGGCCACCCTCAAGGTCTCGATGTATACGCGCGACGTCGACGTCCGTGTGCCCGGTCAGGTCCGGGTGGACTTCCTCGGCGCGCTCCAGGACCTTGGCCTGAGTCGAGCGGTCTGCTTCCCGGGTCGCTGGTCGCCCGACCTCGAAACGCAGGCCCGCTTCGCCGAGGACTGTCGGTCGGCCGGGGTCGACCTCGCCGACGCGACTGCGGGAGTGAAGCGATAGACACCGACACCGGTACCCCGGCGAGCGACCGCGTCCGCGTCCGACGCAAGCCCGAGCGCGGTCACTACGACCGGGCGACGATCGACGCGATCCTCGATGACGCCGTCCTCGGGCATGTCGGCTTCGTCCTCGACGACCAGCCCTACGTCATCCCCACAGCGGTCTGGCGCCAGGGAGATCGACTCTACTGGCACGGGTCCTCGGCCAGCCGGATGCTTCGAGCCACGGTCGGCGCCCGCGTCTGCATCACGGTGAGCCGGATGGACGCCCTCGTCCTGGCCCGGTCCGGGTTCGACCACTCGATCGACTACCGGTCGGCGGTGGTCCTCGGCACCGCGCGCCTCGTCGAGGACGACGCGGACAAGCTCGCCGCGCTCGAGACCTTCGTCGAGCGGCTCTATCCGGGACGCTGGGCGACCCTTCGACCGCCGCGCCCGAACGAGCTCAAGGCGACGACGGTCCTGTGGACCGACCTGACCGAAGCATCCGCCAAGATCCGCGACATCGGCGCCCACGACGAACCCGGCGACGAGACCTGGCCGACCTGGGCAGGGACGATCCCCCTCAGGATGGTGGTCGGGGAGCCGATCCCGGACCCGTTCGTCCCGGACGGGATGCCTGCGCCTGAGGTCGATCTGGAGGCGCGCGGCTGACGCGTGCGGCGTCGGCCGACCACGGCGTAGGGCGGGATCCGACCATGGGCCCCAGATAGCACTGGCAAGACTAGGAGCGGGCGTACGGCTCCGTCCTCCACGCTCGGCGGCCCTCCAAGGCGCCCACCTACCCATGGTGGTGATATCGGGGGCTCCGAACGGCGCCACAGAGGTTCGAAACCCAGGGTGGGAGGCGGTCAACGGGTCGCGTAGCAATGCCGGTGATATCCGCGGCCCCCGGCGCCGGCGTCGTGCGCTCAGGATCCCGACAGGCGACCGGTCCGGCCGGCCGGACCGTATCGGAACCACGCTCGGGCGACAAGCCGGTCGGACCGCACCGGACCGTACTCCCGGGAGTCGCGCGAGATCGCCCGATCGTCACCCAGCAGCCATGCCTGGGTCGGGTCGAGGCGGATCGGGCCATCACGCGTCCGGACGACGTCTCCCGGTCCGGCCGCGACGCGCTTGATCGCGAGGAGGTCGGTCCCGGGCTCGCGGAAGACCACGATCGTGCCCCGCCTCGGCCAGTCGCGGACGGTCGGGTCGACCAGCAGCCAGTCGCCCTCCTCGAGCGCCGGCCGCATCGAGTCCTCGACGACGAGGACGCGCCACGGCCCCTGGCGCGCACCGCCGACGACGTCGGCGAGCGCTCCGGACCCGGGCACGCGAGACGCGAGACCCGGGACACGAGCGACCGCGCCGGGCATGCGTCCCGCGACCGCCGGGATCAGCGCCGCGACCCGACCGACGGCGCTCATCGAGGGAGGGGCTACTTCTTGGTCGACCAGAAGATGTCGGCGAATTCCTTGACGGCAACCTCGAGCTGGGCAGCCGCCTCGGCGTCGATGTTCTGCTTGTTCTTGCCGGCCAGCTTGAGCAGGTTCCAGACCTTGGTGTGGAGGTCCGGGTTCGCTTCGAGGTGCTCGGGCTTGAAGTAGTCGGACCAGATGACCTGGACCTCGTGCTTGACGATCTCGGCGTGCTCTTCCTTGACC
>JADGQI010000121.1 GCA_017881905.1 Chloroflexota bacterium | reverse complement strand
GTGCTCGATGAGATGGCAGATGCCGGTGTCGAACGCCGCCTCGTCGGCTCGGCCGACACGGAAGATCAGACTGACCTGAGTCGGGCCCGAGAGCGGCAGGAACAGAACGGGGATACCCCCGAGGTCGAGACGCTCGACCTCGGGGACCGGTGGCTGGAGCCCGGTCGAGACGACCGGAGTCGCCGATCTGTTCGCATCGACCATTCGACCGACACCCACATTACGCATTGCGACCGTTCCATCGAGGGTACCGACTCCGGGCGGCTCCTACCAGTGCGATGAGTCGCGTCGTCGCCGAGCCGGCGCATCGCGGCGACCAAGACCGATCGCGGGCAAGGACGACCCGGTCATCCCGGCGCAGGCGCGTCCCGGCTCAGCCGGTCGAGCACCCGGGCGAGCTCGTTCGGGCGGGTCAGGAACGGCGAGTGGCCGCCATCGAGCTCGATCGCCTCGGTGCCGAGCCGCCGCCGCGCGGCGGTCCGGACCCAGTCGGGATCGATCGCATGGTCGTCGCGACAGACGATCGAGCTGCTCTCGACAGCGGGCCACGCGTCGAGCGGAGTCGTCTCGCTCATCACGCGATAGCACTGGGGACGCAGCCGGGCCGTCGCCCATCGGGCGTCCGAGGCCGAAGCGTCACTGAAGAAGATCTCCGTCGCGGTGTTCGGCCCGATCATCCAGACGTCGTCGCCGAGGTCCGTCCACTCAGCGGTCACGGGCGGGATCCTGCCGTCGATCGGCTCCGCCTGCCGCTGGTCGTTGACGCTCATCCCCGGCGTTGGAAGGAACGCCGCCAGGAAGACGAGGCGCCGGATCGGCCGTCGTGCCGCGACGAGCGGGATCACCAGGCCGGCCATCGAGTGTCCGACCAGCACGGGCTCGCTGCCCGGATCGAGGGCCGCGTCGACCGCGTCAGCGTAGTCCGCCGCTCCGACGGTCGGATCGGAGATCGGCAGGTCCATCGTCGTCACCCGATGCCCGAGGCGCTCGAGCTGCGGCCGCAGCCGCTCCCAGCACCAGGCCCCGTGATACGAGCCGTGGACGAGCGCGATGTCCATCTCCGCCTCCCCTGCTCCGATGCGACTCGGGTGCAAGCGCATCGCGCCGCCGCCCCAGCGGCCTCCGCCACATCGTGCACCGCCGTTCGTCGGGCGGCAACCGAGCCGACGGAACGACCCCTAAGATGGCCGTTCATGGATGCGACCGCCCTGACGGACTGGTTCGACGAGCGGGTGGCCGATCACCGGTTCAGCGGCGTCGCGCTGGTGTGGCGGGACGGCGGACCGGTGTACGAATACGCCGGTGGACTCGCGCATCGGGGTCTGGGAGTCCCGATCACCCAGCGCACGAGGTTCGCCGTCGCCTCGGTCACCAAGATGGTCACGGCGACCGCGATCATGAGGCTGGTCGATCGCGACCTGATCCGCCTCGATCAGCCGGTGATCGAGCTCCTGCCGCCCGACGAGCGACCGGCCGCGGTCACCGCCGACCATCTCGTCCGCCATCTCCTGGCCCATACCTCCGGGCTGGCGAACTACCACGACGACGACGACCCGACGTGGACCTCCTTCACCTCGATCTTCGACCGGATCCCGAGCTACCGGATGCGACGGCCGACCGACATGCTCCCCTTGTTCATCGACCTTCCGGCGGTGTTCCCACCCGGGACGGCGTTCCAGTACAACGACGCGGCCTACATCCTGCTCGGACTGATCGTCGAGCGGGTCACAGGCCGACCGTATGTCGACGTCGTCACCGACGACGTGCTGCGACCGGCCGGGATGGTCGACTCATCGTTCGAACCGCTGGACAGCGATCCAGCGCGAATGGCGGTCGGGTACCTGACCTCCCCGGACGTCCCATCCGACGCGTGGATCTCCAACATCTTCAGCGTGACCGCCAGCGGGATGCCCGACGGGGGGATGATCTCGAACCCACGCGACCTGGTGCGCCTGGTCGAGGCACTCATGGCCGGTCGCCTCGTGTCGCCCTCGAGCCTCTCCTCGATGCGAGCCCCGCAAGGGCCCCCGAGCTCGACGGCCGAGCAGTTCGGGCTCGGGCTGGCATTGACCCTCGTGGACGGGGCGGTCGTCATCCTCGGGCACAGCGGGTCGGACCCCGGCGTCTCGGCCCTGGTGTCCCATCACCTCGCGACCGCGACGACGATCGTGGTCCTCTGCAATCAGGACCGCGGGGCGCTCGCCGCGACGCTACGGCTCGAAGACGCACTCGGGATCGACGACCCGCGATCCTGATCCAGTACCCCCGATCTCGGGCCGATCGGATCGCAGACACGCGGCATCGCAGCGCGGCGCCCGGCGCTACGCCGGCGGGATGTTGAGATTGAATCGGAAGACGTTGTCGGGGTCGTATCGGCGTTTGATCGCCGCCAGCCGTGCGAACCGCTCCGGACCGTACGCCGCGCGGACCCGGTCGGGCGACTCGTCGACGGGTGCGTAGTTGGCATAGCCGGCGCCGGTCAGCGAGGCCGACCGCCAGGCATCGGCTGAGTCGCGCGCCCAGCCGATCTGCCGGGCATCGTCGGCCGGGTCCTCCCAGATCGCGATCGCGCTGACGTTCCAGCGGGCCTCGCGCTGCCCGAAGGCCGCTCCCCCGGCCGGCTCGCGCCGTGCAGCACCGGTGATCGCCTCGATGAGGATGAACGAGTTCGTCTCCGGGGCGGTGGTCATCGCTCGGACGATCGCATCGATCGCCGGGCCTTCCATGTCGCGCAGGAAGTGGCCCTTCCAGTAGTGCCGCAGCCCGAACGGGAGCTGGCCGTTCATCGCCTGGACCTCGGGGTACGACATGACCGCGAAGGTGTCGGCGACGATCGGCAGGGATCGAAGGGGCTGGATGGCGGCGCGGGCGTCCTCGGGGCTGCCCTGGAACACGATGGCGATGTTGAAGACCGGCGGCTTGGCCGCACCCCCCTCCGCACCGACCTCCGGCCCTGCCTCAGGTTCAAGGACCGCCGGTCCCGTCGCGAAGATCACCAGCTCCGGCGGGGCCTCCCGGGCGAGCGATGCGATCGCTTCGAGGGCGCGGCCGGCCGCGTCCATCGGCACCGACAGCTCACCGGCGTACAGCGGGCCGACCGGCTGGAGCGCGAACTCGAACTCGGTGACCACACCGAAGTTGCCGCCACCGCCGCGGAGTGCCCAGAGCAGATCGGGATCGCCGTTCTCGCCCGCGATCACGATGCCACCGTCCGCGGTCACGACCTCCGCCCGAACCAGCGTGTCGCAGGTCAGCCCGCCGGTGCCCATGAGGTAGCCCAGCCCTCCACCGAGCGCCAGGCCGCCAACGCCCGTGTCGACGAAGGTCCCGCCGGGCATGGCCAGCCCGTGGGCCGTCGTGGCACCGTCGACGTCCTCCCACAGGGCGCCCCCGCCGACCCTCGCCCGGCGAGCTGCCGGATCGACCACGACGCGGCGCTGGCGCCGCAGGTCGATGACGAGCGCGCCGTCCGCGGTCGCGTGCCCGGCGACGTTGTGCCCTCCCCCACGCACCGCGATCGGCAGCCCGGTGTCGCGTGCCCAGCGGACGGCGGCCGCCACGTCCTGCGTGCCTTCGGGTCGGACGACGACCGCCGGTCGCCGGTCGATCGTGGCATTGAACGTCGAGCGGGCCTCATCGAAGCTGGCATGGGATGGGTCGATGACCTCCCCGCCGACCGCGAGGCGCAGCGCATCGAGCCGCGTGTCGGTCACCATCAGGCACCCTCCCCGGGATCCGTTCCGGCGTCCGCCTATCTGACCGGGAGGACGAGGACGTAGCGGCCGTACCAGGCATCATCGGCCGCCAGGAACCCGGGTGTATAGGGGTCATCGCGCGGGCTGTCGGTCTGGCGGTACTTGCGGAGCCGGTACTTGAGCGGGCCGTGGATCAGGTTGGCGTACGAGATCTTCTTGTTGCGCAGGAGATCGCGTTTCAGGGGATCCGTGATGTAGACGTACTGGACCGTGAAGTCCGTGGACACCGCCGGATCCTGGCCGTAGACGACGTAACCGTTGAGGACCTGGGCGTGGCCGCCGGCCCAGGCGAGGATGCCGACCGGGCGGTGGTAGCGGGCCATGGCTACGATCGCTGCCTTCACCGTCGCTCCGTACGACGTCGAGGCGTACACCTGGTAGGTCATCGTGGCGGGATCCTGGTAGTCACCCCAGCCGTACTGGTTGAGCGCGTTGCGCCAACCGTTCGGATCGGTCCCCCCGGGCCCGATCTCGAGCGTGTCGTGCGCTCGGGCCCAGCGCATGATCGTCCGCTGGCTACCCAGGGCGACCGATGGGCTCCAGGCGAAACCATCGCCCTGGCGACCCTTGGTCGCGACTTCGTTGAGCATGATCAGCGTCGACGCGGCGACGCACGAGGTCATGTCGGGGTTCTGGTAGCGGACCAGGCCGCTGTACAGGTTACGGTTGTAGGTCCGGGCCGGCGGTGGTTGCTTGATCGTCACGCCGTGGGAGGTTTGGTCGGAACCCGCGTCGTTGGTGACGGTCAACGTGACCGTGTACTTCCCCGGCGCATACGTGTGGGTGGGGTTCTGGTCGATCGAGGTAGAACCGTCGCCGAAGTCCCACGCCCACGTCGCGGGCTCGCCGGTCGACGTATCGGTGAACGTCGCCACCGTCCCGACGACCGCCACATCGAACCGCGCGTTCGGTGCGGATGCAGCCGCGGCGACCGGGGCAGACGCAGCGGCCATGAGGAGCGCCGCGAGCAGACCGAGCGGAAGGAGGGACGCTCGTGGGGAGATGCGCATGGTCGGGCTCCATGTGGGGCGGCTCTCCGACCGCTGGCCGCCGCGTTCGGGTCCACCATACCCCAGTCGGGCGCGCAGCCGCCCCCTGACCATCGTCGCGCCACGTGAGGAGCCGGTAGCATCGGCAGCGCAGCGCGGTCCGTTTTCGGGCCGCTGAGTGACGCAGACGGGACCGCCGCCCGATGGATGACGAGCTGGATCCGAAGGAAGCCGCACGCGCCCGGCGCCGGGATCGCGACGCCGCGGCGCAGACACGCGCCCTCCTGCGACCCGGGATGGGCAAGGTCTTCAAGCAGATCCTGGATGCCCAGGCTCGGGTGGCCGGAGAGGCGAAGAAGCGCCGTCGGACGTCGTCCGCTGGCCCATCGACTTCGGCTCGGGACCGGTCGGAGCGGGACCCGTCGGCCTCGCGGCCGCTGACACCCCCGGCCGAGGATCCGGGCGATCCGGGCGATCCGACCTGAGTCGCTACCCTCGGACGATCTCCAACGCCTGCCGGGTCGCGTCCGGCGCAAGGAACGCCAGGAGGGACCGACCCTCCTCCTCGAGCGCCGTCATCTGGTCCTTCGGGATGGACCGGGCCGGCCGGAGGACGAGTCTCGCGGACCCATCGGCCCGCAGGACCTGCCACGCCCCACTCACCTCGCCGTCGATGAGATACGTGCTGACGGGTTCGTTGTCGCGGGCCCACGACCGAGCGTCCGTCCCTGGCGGGATCACCCGGGTCCGGTCGGCGTAGGACAGGAGCAGGTTCTCGAAGTCGTAGAGGAACCGCGGGGGCGCCGGGGTCTCCGGGTCGGGGCGCGGCGAATCCGGCAGGTCGAACAGCTCCCGTCCGCCGGTGTCGGTGAAGACCGCCAGACGTGGGCGCAGCCGATCGAAGACCTCGCGCAGGCGGGTCAACCCGCACCACGCCTGCGCATCCATCACGCCCGCCGGCCCGAAGGCCGCGAGATACCGCAGCACCATCGTGTCGACCGACATGGTCGGGGACGGGCGATCGGGACCCAGCCACGCCTCGATCGAGGTGTGCGCGATCGGACCACTGCGGCCCCACAGACCTCGCGGTGGCACCTGGACGAGGGGCACGCCGGCCCGCACGCCTTGCTCGAGCGCCATCCGGTCCCGGCCCGGCCACCGTTCCAGCAGACGGTCTCCCAGCGCCTTGAACGTCCGCGGTTCCGCCTCCACCGACGCTCGTCCGAGGGTGACCAGCTCGGTCATGTCCACACCCTCGAGTCGGCGCCCGAACTGGCTCCGCTGGGCCCGGTCGAAGACCGGCTGGACGAGCGGCCGAAGATCGACGGCGTCACGCGCCGTGACCAGATGGATCGTCCCGCGCATGAGCGCGATCCGGACCACCGCGCGCCGGACGAGCAGGTCCGACAGGTCCTGGGGGTCGAACCGTTCGAGTCGTGTCCAGAGGCCGACGTAGGCGGTATGCGGTGTCTGGGCCTGGAGTCCGATGAGCCGCTCGATCATGTCCGTCGTCGAGCCGGCGGACCGTCGCAGCAGGCCCTGCCGTTGGAGCGACGCGCGGTTCAGGGCGCGACGGGTCAGGACCTGGGGGGACGCCATCGGGGCATCATGCCGCATCAGACCGGTAGAGGACGGCCTCCACCGGCCGCGGGTTGGTGGTGCCGAGACGCACCGGAATCTCGGATTCCTGCCCGAAAGTGTGGTAGTACGTTCGTCTGGGCCGGGCACCGGACCATGGGGAGGGTACGGACATGCGATCCATCGGGGGTTGGTCTCATCTCACACTCGGCGCGCAGCGCGGCCAGGGTCTGGCGGAGTACGCGTTGCTGCTGGCACTCATCGCGATCGTCGCGATCGCGGCACTGCTGTTCCTTGGCGGTCAGATCAGCTCGATCCTGAGCGACGTCGGGAACTCGGTCTAGCTAGCGGAGCAGCCCGAACGCGACGTTGCTCCAGGCCCCGAGCGCGCCGAGAGCGACGGCGAGGGCGGCTGACCGCCCGGCATAGCCGGGAAACCGGACGGCGATCCGCCACAGGACCAGAACGATCAGACCGATGGCCGCGACCTTGTAGGCCGCCGGCCCGGCACTGCCGAGCGAGCCGAACAGGCCACGCGCCACCGGGTTCTGTTCGGCGTGGATCCCGACGTTCGCGATCGCCGCCAGGAACGTGACCAGATCCGTCAGCTGGGCCACGACGACGAGCGCGAAGAGCCGACGGTGCTCGAGGAGCGTTGACACCTCGCCATCGTTCCGGAGCGGCGCCGCCGCGTCCCTAGGACGGCGGTTCCCCCGAGCCCCGCCGCAGGTACCGGGCGGTCCGCCGCGACCGATCGCTAGTAAGAATGGACTGGTGCAGAAGTTCGACACGTGAGACCATGGACGACGACACCCGGGCGGACGATCATTCTCGTCCTCCGCCCGACTTCGCGGCCCTGGGGAGCTCGTCGATGAACCGTCGTGGTCTGATCACGGCGTTCGCCGTGTCCGCACTGTGCGTCGCGTCGCTCTCCGGCCTGGGCGCCCGACCGGCCTTGGCCGCGTGCGGCTCCGGCATGACGTCGCTCCAGGACGGCGGCTTCGAGTCCCCGCCGGTCGCGCCGAACACGTTCACACTCTTCCCGGCCGCGTCGGTCCCCCCGTGGCTGACGACCGACTCCCTGAACCAGATCGAGATCTGGGGAACGGGGTTCCTCGGGGTTCCGGCCGCCCAGGGCAATGCCTTCGCCGAGATCAACGCGAACTCGGCCGGGACGCTCTACCAGGACGTCGTGTCCAACCCGGGTGACACGATGACCTGGACGCTCGAGCACCGCGGCCGGAGCGGCAACGACACGATGGAGGTCCTCATCGGGGACGCCACGGTCGCCGATGTGAACGGGAACACGGGCTGGGATTACACGTCGCCCGGCCTGACCGACGGGACCGCGGCGTGGGGTACCCACACGGACACGTTCGTCGTTCCGGCTGGTCAGACATGCACCCGATTCGCGTTCCGGGCGGTGAGCACCGCCTCGGGCAACGACTCGATCGGGAACTTCCTCGACGACGTCAGCTTCGCGATCGCGCCGGCGCCGACCCCCACGCCCACTCCGACACCCACGCCTACTCCGACAGCCACGCCTACCCCGACTCCGACGCCGACGCCCACCGGCACGCCAGGACCGACCCCGACGCCGACCGCGACGCCCGGCCCGACGCCGACGCCCACCCGGACGCCTGATCCAGGATCGAGCTCGACCATCACGCCGCCACCGACGGACACGAGCGGCTCGATCATCGAACCGGCGACCGTGCCGATCGTCCCGATCGCGGCCGTGCTGCTCGTCGGGCTCGTCCTCGGACTCGGGCTGGTCGGTCGACGGGTGCGCCCACGGCGCTAGGCCGGGTCGCCCGCGGCGCTAGGGCCGGGTCGCCCGCTCCCTAAGGGCCGCGTGATGCGCGGAGCCGGGTCTCGGCCATCGCCTGCAGGAACCTCGTCGCGGGTCTGACGAGCGCCGGCATGCTGGACACCGGCGCTACGATCGAGCCATGATCGACGACGAGGTCGGAACACGGCCTCACCGACGGCCCCGGATCTCCCTCGCACCCCGCCCGGCCGCGATCTGCAGCGGACCCGGTCACGTGGTCGTCTACGGCAACCCGGCGTTCGTCGAGACGTTCGGAGCGCCTGCGGTCGGGCTGCCCGCGCGCGAGGGGGTCCTCGGGTTGGATCGCTCGGCCTTCGCCCTGCTGGACGCGGTCTACCGTGGCGGACGGCCGCTCGGACGATGGATCGAGCGGGACGGGACGTCCTGGCGGATGACCGGGGTCCCGCGCCGGGATCCGGAGACCTTCGAGGTCGACGGCGTGGCGTTCAACCTCCGCGAGCGAAGCGACACGCCGCACCCGACCGACTGATCTGCGCGGTCCTTCCGAGACGGCGACACGCCCGACGCCCACGAACATCGGGCCCGCCAATCGGACGTTCGTCGATGGCCTCGGGGCCGATCCGACCGCGCTCCAGCCGCTAGGGTCGCTCCTCGGGGACGACCCGTCCGAACGATCTGGCGCGCAGCGCCGTCCACACGCCGGTCAGCATGTAGATATCGTCACGGAACAGGGCGAGGGCCTCCGTCTCCGAGTCCGCCCGCACGAGCAGGAGCGCCGTACTGAAGTCCAGATAGCCACCCGCCTCGATCAGGACGCCGTCCTCGATGAGGCGGGCGAGCCGGGTCAGGTGCTCGGGCCGGACGGCCGGCCGCAGACGCTCGGCCTCAGAGCTGTAGTCCGCCTCGACGACATAGATCCGCTCGACCCGGAGCCCGTCCGGGACACCGCTCGCCCCGAACCCGATGAACGTCCCATCACCGGCGCGGGTGATCGGCGCCGCGCCGAGGACCGCCCCGGGTGCGATCGGCCCGTAGACGTGCGGATAGCGCTCGTCCGGGTCGTCGAACCGCCACGGCGAGCCGGTCGCCTCCAGGTCGATCGTCAGGACCACGAAGTCGCGCGGATCGTCCCAATAGTGCCGGTTCGCGGTCGCGACCATCGCCTCCGCCCCGTCGGTGCAGTGGACGAAGCCTTCGGCGGCCAGGCTCGGCGGCGCGATCGGCGCGGTCGGGTCGCGGCCCGCCCAGGCGGCGGCGGGAGCCAGGTGGAACGTCGGGCGCATCGGTGTCGACGTTCTCAGCCTGGGTCGAGCCGGCCGACCGCCTTCCAGCGCCGATCGACCACGACCTGGATGACCGTCGGGACCTCGGCGGCCAGAGCTTCCGCCAGGGCCGGACCGAAGGCTGCGTCGTCGTCGACGCGGATCCCGTGCGCGCCCGACCCCCGCGCGACCGCGGCCAGGTCGAGCGGGCCGAGGTCCGTCCCCTGGCCGACGTCGATCCCGCGCGCCTCCTGATGGACCCGGATCGTCCCGTAGCTGGCGTTGTCGAAGACGATCACGACGAGCCGGGTCTTCTCCCGCACGGCGGTCTCGAGCTCGTTCATCGTCATCGCGAACCCACCGTCCCCGGTCAGGGCCACGACGGGGCGACCGGGATGCTCGAGCGACGCGGCGATCGCCGCGGGGAGTCCGTAGCCCATCGCTCCGGAGGTCGGACCGAGGAACGTGCCGGGTCGGCGGAAGCGATAGCCGCGGGCCGCCCAGCCGGCGAAGTTGCCGGCGTCCGTGGTGATGATCGCCTGTGGCGGCAGGACCTCGTTCAGCGTCGTCACGATCCGACCGGGATGGACGCCGGGGCCACTCCACGGGATGTCGTCGACGACGCTGGCTGCCTCGAAGGCCGCGCGATCACCTTCGTTCGCGGCGCGTCGGGCGTCGAACGGCTCGGCGAGCAGCACTCCGGAGGAGATCCGTCGTCGGGCGACACGCAGGAACGTCCGGGCGTCGGCCACCAGCGCGAGCGTCGGAGCGGCCAGTCCGGCGTGCGCGGCTCGCGGCTCAAGGTCGACGTGGGCCCATGGCACGTCGGAGCGCGGCTGGCTGTACTCGTATGAGGCGATCTCGTTCAACCGACAGCCCAGCACCAGCACGGCGTCGGCCGTCTCGAGGCGCTCCCGGACGGTCGATGGCGAGCCGAGGCCCGTCATCCCGAGGTACAGCCGGTGATCGTTCGGGAAGACGTCGCCGCGGCGCCACGACGAGACGACCGGGACCTCGAGGATCTCGGCCAGACGGACGAGGTCCGCGGTCCCCCTCGAGCGGAGGACGCCGGCTCCGGCCAGGATGACCGGTCGACGCGCCCCCGCCAGCATCTGGAGCACGGTCCGGGTCTCGTCGGGTCCGGGCTCGATCCGGGTGGGCCGGAACGGCTGCGGATCCTCCGCCGCCCCGGGGACCATCTCGTCGAGGACATCCTCGGGAACGGAGAGCACGACCGGACCCGGTCGCCCGGCGACCGCGTGGCGGACCGCCTCGGCGACGAGAGCCTCTGCTCGACCGGGCGGGTCGAGATCGACCGACCACTTGGCCAGACGGCCGATCGATCCGACGAGGTCCGCCTCCTGGAACGCCTCGCGGCCACGATGCTCGCGGCGGACGCCACCGATGATGGCGAACATCGGCGTCGAGTCGGCTCGGGCAGTGTGGATGCCGATCGCCAGGTTGGCCGCGCCGACCGCGCGCGTCGCCAGGCAGACGGCCGGACGACCGGTCAGCTGGCCGTGCGCCTCGGCCATGAAGGCGGCCCCGCCCTCATGACGGGTCGCTACGACGCGGATCCCGACCTGCGGCAGCGCCTCGAGCAGGCCGAGGAAGCTCTCGCCGGGGACGGTGAAGGCCGTCGTGACGCCGGCCGACTTGAGCGCGTCGGCGATCAGCCGACCGACGGTCCTCGGTTCGACCTGGCGGACCGGTGGCACCGGCTCGGCGTGGGCGGTGGGCTCGGCCTCGGCGGTGGGCTCGGCCTCGGCGGTGGGCTCGGCCTCGGCGGTGGGCTCGGCGGGGGCGGTGGGCTCGGCTTCGGCGGTGGGCTCGGCGTCAGCGCTCGGCTCGGCGGGGGCGGTGGGCTCGGCTTCGGCGGTGGGCTCGGCGTCAGCGCTCGGCTCGGCGGGGGCGGGTCCGGTCGAGAGCTCCTCCGGGGCCTCGTCCCCGATCGTGAGCCCGGGCTCGCTAACGGTAATTCTCGAACTGGAGCGGCACGATCTCGTCGAGCTCGCGCAGCCGGACGATCACCCGCTGAAGGTCGTCCTTGCTCTTGCCCGAGACCCGGACCGCGTCGCCCTGGATCTGCGACTTGACCTTCGGGAACTCGTCTCTGATGAGCCTGGTGAGCCGCTTTGCGACGTCCTCGGGCAGGCCGCGCCTCAGGGTGACCTGCTGGCGGACCTTGTTCCCGCCAGCGGGCTCGACCTTGCCCCAGT
The DNA here is from genome assembly GCA_017881905.1 of Chloroflexota bacterium. Lineage (GTDB taxonomy): Bacteria > Chloroflexota > Limnocylindria > Limnocylindrales > CSP1-4 > Chersky-267. The sequence goes on along the minus strand of JADGQI010000121.1, from coordinate 33,280 downwards.
CGAAGATCTTCAGCGACAGGCTCCGGCGGATGGCTTTCGACTCGATCAGATCCTTGACGACGCCGGCGTGGTACTCGTCGTCGGTCGTGATCACGAGCTCACCTTTGCCGTGCTCGATATCGATGTGGGCGCTCTTCAGGTCGTACCGCTGGACGGCCTCGCGGCGGACCTGGTCGAGCGCATTGCGAAGCTCCTGCTCGTCGAAATCGCTCACCACGTCGAATGAGACGTCGCCGGCCATCGACCCTCCTCCGCTGTGGCCTGTGGGGACGCCATGGTACCGCGCTCGGGTCGGACGCGGCCCAGGCTGCCGGACCCGGTCCGAAACCGCCCGCTCCGATACCATCGGGCCATGAAGGTGACGTTCCTCGGTCAGGCCGGCCTCTACATCGAGACCCACGCCGGCAGCATCCTGTGCGACCCGTGGTTCAGCCCGGCGTACTTCGGCTCGTGGTTCCCGTTCCCGGCCAACGACGGGATCGACCCGCGCTCGATCGGCTCACCGACGTACCTCTACGTCAGCCACCTCCACCACGACCACTTCGATCCGGCCTGGCTCACCGAGCATTGCTCGAAGGATGCCACCGTCATCCTGCCCGACTACCCCGTCAACGACCTGCGTCACGAGCTCCACGACCTGGGGTTCCGGCGGTTCGTCGAGACCGCGGACTGCGAACCGTTCGAGCTCGACGGCGGCCTGCGGATCATGGTCATGGCCCTCGACGCGCCGACCGACGGCCCGCTCGGGGATTCGGCCCTGCTCGTCGACGATGGTCGGACACGCCTGCTCAACATGAACGACTCGCGGCCGACCGACCCGGACAAGCTGCTCGCGTTCGGTCCGCTGGACCTGCTCTTCCTGCAGTTCTCGGGCGCGATCTGGTACCCGATGGTCTACGAGTTCCCGGTCAAGGCGAAGGAGACGCTGGCGCACAAGAAGCGGGTCGTGCAGCTGGCCCGGACCCAGCGCTACATCGAGATCCTCGATCCGACGTTCATCGTCCCGAGCGCCGGCCCGCCGTGCTTCCTCGACGATGCCCTGTTCGCCCAGAACGACTTCGATCGGTCCCCGACCAACATCTTCCCGGACCAGACGGTCTTCCTCGAGCACCTCGCGGAGGTCGGGATCGACGGGGGTCGACTGATGCTCCCGGGTTCGTGGGGCGAGCTCAGCCCGGCCGCCTTCGACGTGCGGCACCCCGTCGCCGACTCCGAGATCCACCGCATCTTCGAGCGGCGCGAGTCGTATCTGCGCGAGTACCAGGCACGTAAGCGGCCGCTGCTCGACGCCGAGCACGCTCGGTGGGAGCCGGAGCCGGACGCAGAGCCGCTCGACCTGCTCGCCGAGCTCAGGGCCTGGTTCGAGCCGCTGATGGGCTTCGGTGAGCAGATCTGCTCCGGCATCGCGGCCGCGGTCCTGCTCGACCTCGGTTCGGAGGGGATCGTCCTTGACTTCGTCGACCAGAAGGTCCGTGGCTGGGACGGCGTCGAGGCGTGCCGCTACATCTTCCGGATCGACCGTCGGCTGGTCGAGGTGCTCGTACGCGAGCACGAGGTCGACTGGGTCAACTCGTTGTTCCTGTCGATGCGCTTCAGCGCCGCGCGCAAGGGACCCTACAACGACTACCTGTACACCTGGTTCAAGTGCCTCGACCTCGAGCGCCTCCAGTACGCCGAGGGCTTCTATGCGGAGAAGGCCAAGACCGAAGGGTCATTCGTGATCGACGGCTGGGAGGTCCAGCGGCGGTGCCCGCACATGAAGGCGGATCTCACCCGGTTCGCGTCGGTCGACGCGTCCGGCGTCCTGACCTGCTCGCTGCACGGGTGGCAGTACGAGCTCGAGTCGGGCCGCTGCCTCACCTCGGACGGCCACGAGATCTCGGCCCGGCGGTTGACCGAGGACGAGCTGATCGCGTTAGCCGCGGCCGCCGAAGCCGGTGGTGCCGTCGTCGCGCTCGCCGCGGCCGACTGAAGAAGCGCCCGATCCGCAGCCTGCGGTCGGGCGGATCGAACCCCTCCTACCCTGCCACGGCCAACGCCCGGACCAGGCGCTCCGCGATGACCGACGATCGGCCGCCGCCCATCACCAGGACGACATCGCCGCCCTCGACGAGCGGAATGAGCGCATCAGCGGTCTCCTCGACCGAGCCGGGTGCGATGGCCGGGGTCCCGCGGGCTTCGACCGCGGCGGCCAGGTCCGCGGCCGAGACGATCGTCGTGTCGGGGTCGCGCACCGCGAAGATGTCGGCGATCGCCACCCGGTCGGCCCGGGCAAGGACGTCCGCGAACCGGTCCAGCATCGCCGCCGTCCGGTGGAACGTCAGCGGCTCATAGACGGCCCATAGCCGTCGCCCCGGGTAGCGCAGCCCCACGGCCTCCAGGGTGGCCCCGATCGCGGTCGGATGGTGACCGTAGTCGTCGATGACGATCACCCCGCCGACGTCGCCCTTGAGCTCGAACCGCCGTCCCACTCCTCCGAACGAGCGTAGACCGTCGAGCACGGCGTCCGGATCGACGCCGTATGCCAGCGCGCCGCCCGCCGCTCCTAGCGCATCGTCGGCGTTGTGCCGCCCGACGAGCCGGAGGTGGGCGACGGCTCCGGCCTGACCGGTGATCCCGTCGACGACGATCCGAGCCGACCCATCATCATCGGCTTCGTACCGCCCGACGAGCCCCGACGCCGAGCCGAGCGACGTCCGGTAGTCGCGCACCAGCTCGGTCCGGCGTCGCACGGCATCGTCCGCATCGCCGACGATCACCTCGAATGCGACCAGCCGGCCGGGCCAGTCCGACAGCCGCGGGAGCAACTCTCGGACGCCGACGTCCCCGGCATTCGCGACGAGCGTCGGAGGCGGCGTCCCTCCATCGCCGGCGACGGCCCCACGGAACCGTCGGATCCAGCTCTCGAAGGTGGCGACGACGGCGGCGCGGTCGGCGAACACGTCCGGGTGGTCCCAGTCCGCGTTGAGCAGCACGCCGACGACGGGCCGGTACGGGTCGAAGTTGCCGGCGTACTCGTCGGCTTCGACGACGGTCGACGACCCGTGACCGATGCGCACGACCGACGGCTCGGCCCCGGTCAGCGCGGCCGGGAGGATGGCCCCGACGAAGGCCGATGGATCGAGCCCGGCCCGGACGAGGAGATGGACGAGCCACCCGGTGGTCGTCGACTTGCCGTGCGTCCCGGCGACCGCCAGGAGATCACCGCCGCGGGTCGCGATGGCGTCGGCGATGAGCTGCTGGCAGCTCGTCGCCGAGATCCCGGCAGCATGGGCCGCATGAAGCTCGGGCTGGTCCGGATCGACCGACGTGAGCGCCTTCGACACCGCGATCCGATCGACGAGCGGCCGACCATCGGCGTCGACGACATGCCGGCGGTCGTGCTCCCAGGCCAGGACGATCCCGCGCGATGCGACCGCGTCGCTGTACCGGCTCGGCTCACCGGAATCGCAGCCGCTGACAGCCGCGCCCGCGGCATGCGCCAGGAGCAGCGCGGCCGACGCGGCCGATCCGGCGGCGCCGATGACGTGGATCCGCTCCCCCGCCGCGATCCTGAGCGGGGCACGCGCCGGCTCGAGGCCTCGGGTGATGTCCTCGACGCTGCGCGTCACCGACCGGCGACCGATGTCGGTGCGCTCGCGGGGGACGCGGCCGGGTCGGCGGCGGCCTCCGCGGGGCCGACTCCACGGGCGGCGGCGGCGACCCGGGCGGACTGTTTCTCGGCGATCCCGAGGAGCAGGGCCAGGACGGCCCGGGCGCTGGCCTCCTTGTTCTCGATCCGGTCGCCGGACCAGACGTGGCGCCGGATATCGACGCGCGCCGGGGTCGCGACGGCGATGAAGGTCAACCCGACCGGCTTCGCCGCCGAGCCTCCACCCGGTCCGGCGATCCCGGTCACGGCCAGTGCGAAGGTCGTGCCGAAGCGGGCCCTGGCGCCCAGCGCCATCGCCTTCGCGACGTGGGCGCTGACCGCACCCCGGGTCGCCAGCAGATCCGGGTCCACGCCGAGCAGCGTCGCCTTGATCCGGTCGGAATAGGCCACGATCCCGCCGAGGACGTACGCGCTCGACCCGGGGATATCGGTGAGCGTGTCGGCGACGAGCCCGCCGGTGCAGGACTCGGCGGTCGCGACGGTCCAGCCGTTGATCAGGCAAACCTCCTGGATGCGAACCGCGAGCTCGCGGAGGTCGCTCCGGGACCGATCCGGACCGGGCAGGACGGGTCGGTCGGTGGCATCGTCGGCGTCCATCGGCTCGCAGCCCGGGTCAGCGGTGGTTCGTCTGCTGCGGATCGGCCGGCGGCGGCGCGAAGAGCCAGGTCTCGGGCATGCCCGACTTCCCGAGCTTGCCGATCGCCGTTCCGTTGAGGGTGAAATACGTCACGCCGGACGACCCGGTGAAGACCTCGACCGAGTCCGTCCCGCGGAACGCCATCGTCTTGCCGTCCTTGAACAGCTTGCCGGCGCCGACCCTCGGGTCGAGCTGGCCGTCGACCCAGACCTTCATCCAGGCCGGGCCGCCCTTCACGCTGACGACGAGGTTCACGCCCTTGTAGCTGACGGTCACGTTCCGGGTGAGTGACGTCGTCTTCCCCTCGGAGCTCGCCGCGGTGATCGTCAGTGTCCAGTGGCCGGCGGTCAGCTCGACGGGGATGTTGAACGTGCCGTCGGTGGCGATGGTGGCGGTCTGCGGGCTCGGCGGCGCCGGCGTCTTGGTCGGCTTCGTGCCTGCCGCCGTCTCGCCCGTGAAGGCGGCGTTCACGGTCACGGTCTTGGCGTTCGAGGTAGAACCCTGGACGGGGATCGCTCCATTCTGGACGGTGACCCCGTCGGCGGGCTGGTCCACGGTGAGGGTCGGGACGAGCACGTCCGGGAACGGGACCGTGATGAAGATGTCGACGGGCTTCTCGGCCGTCTTGGTCGTCTGCGGGTCGGTGGCGCTGACGCTGAACGTGTTCTTGCCACGCCGCAGCTCGACGTCGGCCGACCAGGTCCCCGCGGCCGATGCAGTGGTCAGGATCGGCTGTCCGCCGGCGACCGTGATCGAGACCGTCGCGCCCGGATCGGAGGTCCCGCGGAGCGTGTACGCGGTGGCCGTGTCGTCGACGGTGGTGACCGCGGCGGAGGGATCCGTCACCGCGACCTCGGGCGGCCTCGAGAAGCGCATGACCTGGAAGCCGAGGTAGCCGATGAACAGCAGGACGCCCACCGTGAGGGCTGCGGCGACCAGCAGGCCGATCGAGAACGTGAAGCCCTTGCGCGGCGCACTGAGCGGCTTGGGCACGTTGATGGTCGGCTCGCCCTGCGCACCACCGTCGCCACGCTCGCGCCGCCACTGGACGAGGACCTCGTCAGGGTCGAGGCCGAGGTACAAGGCGTAGTTCCGGAGGAACCCCTTCGTGTAGACCGCTCCGGGGAGCTCGCGGTAGTCGCCGCGCTCGAGCGCGCCGAGGTAACGGGCACGGATCTTGGTGTCCCGCTCGGCGCGATAGAGGTCCACGCCCTTGGCCTCGCGGGCAGCCAGCAACCGCTCCGGCAGGCTCGTCTGCGGCTCGGGAGGCGTCGATGGGCGGCCGTTGCCGCCCCGTCCACCACCGGTCCGGCGGCGGACATCGTCTCGGGTCGTCATGTCAGTGAAGGTGGATCCCGTTGGTCATGGCGAGGGGCGCTCGGCCCGGATCGTCGGGCCAAGGATACCCTCTCGTGTCGAACCGCCCGGACGGCGGTCCCGCTCAGTCCCCCGGATCGTCGATGTCGTCGTGACTCCGGAGCCAGTTGTCGGGGCCGTAGACGATCCTCGGCGCCGCTGGATTGCGCAGGTCCTGGGGACCGATGATCCCGTAGCGCTCGAGCTCATCCATCAGTCGGCTCGCTCGCGAGAACCCGACCTTGAGCTTGGTCTGGAGCATCGACGTGCTCGCCTTCTGACTGGCGGTGACCAGCTCGGCGGCGCGCACGACCATGTCGTCCTCCGCCATCTTGGCCAGCCAGGCGAACTGGGTGCCGCCGGATCCGTCCTCGCCGTCGAAATAGGCGAACAATGCTTCGTCGTAAAACGGCTCCGGTGCCTGCGCCTTCCAGTAGTCGACTACGGCGCTGACCTCCTTGTCGGAGACGAAGACGCCCTGCATCCGGACCGGGCGCGGCAAGTCGACGGGTTGGTAGAGCATGTCGCCGCGACCGATGAGGTCCTCGGCCCCGGGGGCGTCCAGCACGGTCCGGCTGTCGACCATGGATGCCATCGCGAACGCGATCCGGCTGGGGACGTTGGCCTTGATCAGGCCGGTGACGACGTTGACGCTCGGTCGCTGTGTGGCCAGGACGAGATGGATCCCGACCGCGCGGGCCTTCTGGGCGATCTTGACGATCGGGTCCTCGACCTTGCGACCCTCACGCATGATCAGGTCGGCCAGCTCGTCGATGATCACGACTACGTACGGCAGGTGCTCGTCGGGACCGACCTTCTCGTTGTACGCAGCGATGTTGCGCACGGTGTTCGAGGCGAGCAGCTTGTAGCGCTCCTCCATCTCGTGGACCGCCCATCCGAGCGCGGCCTTGGCCTCGTGGGGCTCGACGATGACATGTTGGAGGAGATGCGGCAGGGCGTCGTACGGCGCCAGCTCCACCCGCTTCAGGTCGATCAGGATGAACCGGACCTCGTCCGGGCGCGCGTGCATCAGGATGCTCGTGATCAGGGCGTTGACGCACACGCTCTTGCCCGAGCCGGTCGCGCCGGCCACGAGCAGGTGGGGCATCTTCGCCAGGTCGACCGCGTACGGCTTGCCCGACACATCCCGACCCAGGGCGAACGTCAGTCGGCTGGTCGACGCCAGCATCTGGGTCTCGTCGACCAGATTCCGGAACGCGACCGTCTCGCTCTTGACGTTGGGGATCTCGATCCCGACCGTGTCCTTGCCCGGGATGGGCGCCTCGATCCGGATCGAGCGCGCCATCAGCGCCATCGCCAGGTCGTCGGCCAGGCCCTCGATCCGCGAGATCTTCACCCGGGCGTCAGGCCGGATCTCGTACTGGGTGACGACCGGTCCGCTGTTGACGGCCACGACCTTCGCCTCGATCCCGAAGCTGCGCAGCTTCTTCTCGATGTCCGCCGTGTTCTCCTCGTGGTTCATGTCGCCACCACCGGTCGTCGCGGTGCGGATCTCGAGGAGCGACGCCGGGGGCAGGTCCCAGGTCAGGTCGCGGACGTCGATGAGCGGCTCGGCAGCCGTGACCGCGCCGCTCGCCCTGGCGGTCCCGAGGGCGCCGACCCCGACCGCGGTCCCGGCACCGACGCCGATCGTCACGCCGACCGGATCGAGGACGGCCGGTCCGCTGCCGCGCACCCCCGACGCACTTCCACCGGGGCCGTCGTTGGCCGACCAGATCGTCTGGCTCATCGGGACCGGGCTGGGTGCACGGGTGCTGGAGCGCGTGTCGTCCATGGCTTCGTCCGGGGCGACCCGCGCCGTTACCGGGGCCGCGGCGACCGGGACCGGACGACTCGCTCCGCGTTGGGCCGCTGCCGCCTTCGCCGCGGCGGCAGCGGCGACCACCTCGGGATCCGCGGGTGGGGCGAGCGTATCCGCCGCAGCACGCGCTCCGCGCCCGAGCTGGGCGAGGACCGTCGGGAGCGAGCGGTCGATGGCCAGGAGGATGCCGCCGACCATCCCGGCGGCGAGCAGGACGAAGGCTGCCGGGCGCGGGATGAGCCCGGGCTTGGTGCCCGTCCCGACGAGGAACGACTCGATCCCGTTGCCGATGTAGCCCCCGTGGACCTTCGGCAGATTGAGCAACGAGATGAGGCCAAGGAAGCAGATGTACGCGCCCAGCGCGCCGAGGAGCGCCACGCCCCACCGTCCACCCACGCCCTTGGCCTGCTGGACGTAGACGCCCGCCACGATGAGCAGCGGCGGCAGGAACCAGCGACCCGCGCCCATCCACGGCGCGACGGCGTTCCGCCACAGGTCGGTCAGGCGACCCTGACCGGGCAGGATCAGCGCGACCAACGTGATCACCCCGACGACGAGGATCGCGATACCGACCAGCGATCGGGCGACGTCCGGGCTGATCCGCGGACCGCGGGTCGCGCTCGAGGCGGTCGTCCGCCGCCGGCCCGTGCCGGTGGAGCCGCCGCTCGCCTTGCGCGGGCTCGCGGTCCTTCGTCGGGTGGCCATCGGTCAGACCTCGACCACGACCGGGAAGACCATCGGTCGGCGCTTCGTCTGCTCATACAGATAGCGCGAGACGCCGTCCTTGATCTGGACCTTGAGCAGGCCGATCTCGCTGATGTGCTCGCCAGGGTTCTCGACGGACTTGACGATCCGCTCGATCGCCCCGCCCATGATCGGGTCCTGTTCGTTCCCGTGGACGAACCCACGGGTGATGATCTCGGGTCGCCCGATGATCGAGCCGGTCTGCTTGTCGACCGTGACGACGATCATGAACATGCCGTCGTTGGCCAGCGCCTTCCGATCGCGCAGGACGACATCGCCGACCTCGCCGACCGACAGGCCGTCGACATACACGTAGCCGGCCGTCACGGGCAGGCCCCGCCTGGCCGAGCCGTCCTCCGAGATCTCGATCGGGATGCCGTTCTCGATGATGAACACGTTCTCCGGCGCGACACCGGTCTCGATCGCGAGCCGGCCGTGCTGGACCTGCATCCGGAACTCGCCGTGCATCGGGATGAAGTACTTCGGCTTGGTCAGCCCGAGCATCAGCTTGAGCTCTTCCTGGCTGGCATGACCGGAGACGTGCGCGCGTTTGATCGTGTGATAGAAGACGTTCGCTCCGGCCTTGAACAGGTTGTCGATCGTCCGGCTGACGTACTCCTCGTTGCCGGGGATCGGGCTGGCGCTGACGATCACGGTGTCGCCCGGCTGGATCTCGACGAACCGGTGGTCGCGATTGGCCATCCGGGCCAGGCCGGCCATCGGCTCGCCCTGGGCACCGGTCGTGCAGATGACGAGCTTGTCGGCCGGGGTGTCGTTGATCCGGTCCTTCGACACGATCTGGGACGGTGGGTACTTGAGGTACCCGAGATCGCTGGCGATCCGGAAGTTCTGCTCCATCGAGCGTCCGATGACCGCGACCTTGCGGTCGAACGACGCGGCCGCATCGAGGACCTGCTGGACCCGGGCGATGTTGCTGGCGAAGGTCGCCACGATGACCCGACCCTCGAGCGGCTCCATGATCTCACGGAACGCCTCGCCGACCGTCCGTTCGGACGGCGTGTAACCGGGGTTCTCAGCGCGGGTCGAGTCGGACAGGAGGCAGATGACGCCTTCCTCACCGAGGCGGGCGAGGATGTGGAAGTCGGACAGCCGGCCGTCCACCGGGGTGTGGTCGAACTTGAAGTCGCCGGTGTGGACGACGGTCCCGACGGGGGTCCGGAGCGCGATCCCCATCGCATCGGGGATCGAGTGACCGATCCGGAACGGGACGACGCCGAACGGGCCGATCTGGACATCGTCCCCGGGCTCGAGCGCGACCAGCGGGTTGTTGTGGAGCTTGTGCTCCTTGACCTTGTTGCCGAGCAGGCCGCGGGCAAGGGTCGAGGCGTAGACCGGGACGCCCGGGAACTCGGGCAGGACGTACGGCAGGCCGCCGACATGGTCCTCGTGGGCATGGGTGATGAGGAACGCACGGACGTTCTTGCGGCGCTCGACGAGATAGGTGATGTCGGGGATGACCAGGTCGATGCCGAACATCTCCTCGTCGGGGAACATCAGGCCGCAGTCGATCACGACGATGTCGTCGCCGTATTCGAACACGTACATGTTCTTGCCGATCTCGCCCACCCCGCCGAGCGGGATGATCCGGAGCGGATGGTTGGATGACGTCATGTGATCCTTTTCGATGCGGTCAGAACAGGGTGAGCTGGTCGGCGTCCGGTTCGGACGGGAGACCGGCGAGGGAGGGCGGGAGCGACTGCGGCTCGGCTGTCGAGGACACGGGAGCCGAGCTTTCCGCCGGGGCCGGGTCGGGTAGGACCTCGGGATGGACGTCGGCCATCGGCCACGGGACAGCGGCGGGCTCGGCAGAAGCCGCTACGTCGACGGGAGCCGTGGGCTCGGCAGGGCCTGCGGCCGGGATCGCCACGCCGGGGTCGTCGGGCGTCGACGACGCCTCGCGACGTCGCCGGGATGCCTCGAGCGTCCCGGGAAGGCCCTGGATGTCGGTCTGGAGGGTCGATCGGTTCGACCCGTCGTAGAGCGCGAAGGCCGGGTGGTACATCGCGAAGACGAGCGCGTCGCAGGCCCCGGTCGATGGGTCCGCGGGCCGCGACGTGCCGTGGACCCGGCCGATCCGCTCCCCCGGCATGAACACGTTCAACGAATGCTTGCCCGCGGTCACGACCACCGCCGGGTCGAGGACCTCGAGCTGGCGCTGGAGGTAGGGCGCGCAGGCGGCGATCTCGTCGGGCTGCGGATCGCGGTTTCCGGGCGGCCAGCACTTGACCACGTTGGTGATGAACACGTCGTCCCGGCGCCAGCCGAGCGACTCGATGAGCTCGGTCAGCAGCCGACCCGAGGCGCCGACGAACGGTCGCCCCGCCTGGTTCTCGTCGCGGCCGGGGCCCTCACCGACGACGACGACCTCGGTGTCGGGGTTGCCCTCCCCGGGGACCGTCTTGTCCCGTGTCTCGTGGAGACGGCAGCGGGTGCAGGTGCGGATCTCGGCCGCGATGGCCTCGAGCGCGGCGCCGCGCTCTGGGTCCGTCACACCGCACTCCCGACAGCCGCGCTCGATGGACGGCGGGACGACGCGCGCCGGACCCAGCCGTGCGCGACCAGCACCTCGGCGATCTCGACGGCGTTCGTGGCCGCGCCCTTGCGCAGATTGTCGCTGACGACCCACAGCGCGAGGCCGCGCCCGTCGGGGATCGACGGATCCCGGCGGACCCGGCCGACGAAGATCTCGTCGCGCCCTGTCGCCTCGATCGCCTGCGGATAGACGTGCCGACCCGGATCGTCCTGGACGACGACCCCGGGCACCGCGGCAAAGAGCTCGCGCGCTCGCTCCGGGGAGATCGGATCCCGGGTCTCGACGTGGACGGCTTCCGAGTGACTGGTGACGACCGGGATGCGCACGGCCGTGCAGGAGATCCGAAGGTCCGGCAGGTGCAGGATCTTGCGGCTCTCGGTCACGACCTTCCATTCCTCCCGGGAGTAGCCGTTGTCGAGGAACACGTCGATCTCGGGGATGGCGTTGAACGCGATCTGGTGCGGGTAGACGGACGTTGTCAGCGGCTCGCCCGCGGCGTAGGCGCGGACCTGGCCCTCCAGCTCGGCGATCGCCTCGGCTCCGCTGCCCGATACGCTCTGGTAGGTGTCGACGACCACGCGTTCGAGGCCGACGCTGTCGCGCAGCGCCATGAGGACGGGCACCAGTTGCATCGTCGAGCAGTTCGGGTTGGCCAAGATCCCGTCGTGCAGGGCGGCGTCGTCCGGATTGACCTGACTGACGACGAGCGGCACCCCCGGGGCCATCCGCCAGGCGTTCGAGTTGTCGATGACCGTGGCCCCATGCGCGACCGCATGCGGCGCGAGGTCCTCCGAGACCGTCCCACCGGCCGAGAACAGGGCGATGTCCACCCCGTGGAACGCCTCGGGAACGGCCTCGTGGATCGGATGATCGGTTCCGTCGAGCGACATCGAGCCGCCCGCTGAGCGCCCCGAGGCCATCAAGCGCAGCTCGCCGACCGGGAACCGTCGCTCGCGAAGGACCTGGATCATCGTCCGCCCGACGACGCCGGTGGCGCCGACGACCGCGACGGTCAGCGGTTTCGAGGTCATCCCGGGCACGGCTCCACTACGATCCACATCGATTCCGGGCACGGCGCGAGTATAGCAGCGCGCCGGCGGTCTCCCGCCGGCGCGCCGAGGTTGCGGATGAGACCGGCCGAGCGGCCGGCGGTCGGTCAGACCGGTTCCTTGGCCAGGTGACGCTGCATGGCCGCCTTGCGCGACAGGTTGATCCGACCCTGGCGGTCGACCTCGGTCACGACGACCATCACCTCGTCGCCGACGGACACGACGTCCTCGACGGTCGGCACGTGGTAGTCGGCGAGCTCGCCGATGCGGACGAGGCCTTCCTTGCCCGGCAGGATCTCGACGAACGCGCCGAAGCCCATGATCCGGGTGACCTTGCCGAGGTAGAGCGAGCCGATCTCGACGTCGCGGGTGAGCGACTCGATCCAGGCGATGGCCTTGCGGCTGTTCTCGCCGGACACGGCCGCGATCTCGACGCTGCCGTCGTCCTCGACGTTGATCTCGGTGCTCGTCTCTTCCTGGATCTTGCGGATCATCGATCCACCCTTGCCGATGATCTCGCGGATCTTCTCGGGGTTGATCTTGATCGTGACGATGCGCGGCGCGAAGTCGCTCATCCCCTGGCGGGCCTCGGGCATGACCTCGGCCATCTTGTCGAGGATCTCGAGACGGGCCGCGAGGGCCTGCTTGAGACCGCCTCGGATGATCGCCTCGTTGATGCCCTGGACCTTGATGTCCATCTGCAGGGCGGTGATCCCGTCGCGGGTGCCCGTCACCTTGAAGTCCATGTCGCCGACGGAGTCCTCCTTGCCGAGGATGTCGGTCAGGACGACGAACCGGCCGTCGGGCTCGCTGATCAGGCCCATCGCCGCGCCGGCGACCGGTGCGGAGATCGGCACGCCGGCGTCCATCAGGGCCAGCGTCGAGCCGCAGGTCGAGGCCATCGAGGTCGACCCGTTGGACGACATGCACTCCGACACGAGCCGGATGACGTAGGGGAAATCCTCCTGCTTGGGGAGGACGGGGATCAGCGCGCGCTCGGCGAGGTTGCCGTGCCCGATGTCGCGGCGGCTCGGCCCCCGCATCGGCTTGTTCTCGCCGGTGGAATACGGCGGGAAGTTGTAGTGGTGGAGGTAGCGCTTCTCGGTCTTCGGGCTGATCGTGTCGATCCGCTGGACGTCCGACGACGACCCGAGCGTGGCGATCGTCATGACCTGCGTCTCACCGCGGGTGAACAGGCCGGAGCCATGGGCGCGCGGTAGGAGTCCGACCTCGACCGAGATCTGGCGCAGTTCGGTCAGACCGCGGCCGTCCATCCGGATGCCCTCGTCGAGCGCGAGCTCGCGGCAGGTCTTCTTGTAGACGAGGTTGTACAGCGCCTTGCTGACCCGCGCCTCGCGCTTGGCCGCCTCGAGGATGGCCTTCGCGTCGCCGCCGGTCCGGGTGGACCGGACGGAGCTCGCGATGCCCTCGCGGAGCGCCGCGATCCGACCGGGCAGGTCGTTGGCGAACCAGATCAGCAGGTTCGCGGTCGCCTCGGCGTCGGGCGCCGCCCGATGGGCTTGGGCGAGCTCGATCCCGAAGAAGTTCGACAGCGTCGGGAGCTTGTAGTTCTCGAGGTCCGGATAGCCTTCTCGGGCGATGACCAGCGTGTCGAGATAGCGGCCCTGGTCGACGGTCGTCCCGTCACCGAGGGCGGCGATCAGGAAGCCCAGATCGAACCCGACCGAATGGCCGACGATCGTCGACTCGCCGACGAACGCGAGCGTCTGCTTGGCAGCCTCGGCCGGGCTCGGCGCCTTCTTGACGTCGGCGTCGGTGATCCCATGCATCTGGTGGCCGAGGATCGGCCGGCCGGGGTTGACCAGGGTCGACCAGCGGTCGACGATCTTGCCGTTCTTGACCTTGACGGCCGCGACCTCGACGAGGTCGGCCATCTTCGGGTCCGTGCCGGTCGTCTCGACGTCCACGACGACGAACTCGGCGCCGGCGGCGACCGCCTTCGTGAAGTCGAGCACCGAACCGGTGCCGGCCTCGAGGAACGGGGTCGACTTGGGCTTCCCCGCGGCCTCGCGGAGCTGCTCCTGGATGTCGATCAGGGGCTGGAGCGCGCGATGACCGAACAGGATGGCTTCGGCCATCACGTCCTCGGGCAACAGCTTGGCGCCAGCCTCGACCATCATGATCGCGTCACGGGTGCCGGACACGATCAGGTCGAGCTCGGAATCGGCGAGCTCCGTGAAGGTCGGGTTGACCACGAACTCGCCGTCGATCCGACCGACGCGCACCGCACCGACGGGGCCGGCGAACGGGATCTCGCTGATCGTCAGGGCGGCCGACGCGGCGACGGTGCCCAGGACGTCGGGCTCGTTCTCCTGGTCGGTCGACAGGACGGTCACGACGAGCTGGATGTCGTCCTTGTAGCCCTCGGGGAAGAGTGGGCGGATCGGGCGATCGGTCAGCCGGGCGGCCAGCGTGGCCGCTTCGGACGCGCGCGCCTCGCGCTTGATGAAGCCGCCGGGGATCTTGCCTGCGGCGTACATCCGCTCCTCGAACTCCACCGTCAGCGGGAAGAAGTCGAGGCCGGGTCGGGGATCGGACCGGTTGGCCGTCCCGAGGACCAGGGTGTCGCCGTAGCGAACGGTCACGGCGCCGCCGGCAAGACGAGCGAGCTTGCCGGTCTCGATGATCAGCGGACGACCGCCGAACTCGATCTCGAAGGTGTGTGGCACGGGGTTCTGTTCCTCCTTATCGTGCAGGAGGAGCGACCTTGCGGGCGCGTGGCCCGCCGGTGCGGTGTCGGACGCGAGAGGACCCCGGGCGAACCCAGGGTCCGGAGCGGCGAACGCCTAGCGGCGGAGTCCCAACCGTCCGATGACGGTGCGGTAGCGGGCGTTGTCCTTCTTGATCAGATAGGCAAGAAGGCGGCGACGCTGACCGACGAGCTTGAGGAGGCCGCGGCGGGAGTGATTGTCCTTGGGAAAGCTTCTCAGGTGTGCCGTCAGCTCCTTGATCCGCTCGGTCAGGAGCGCGATCTGGACTTCCGGGGATCCGGTGTCGCCGTCCTTGACGGCAAACGCACCGATGACCTGTTGCTTCTGTTCCCGCACGAGCGGCACTCGGTCCTCCGAACACGAACTTCCATGGATCTTCTGTTCTATGACCGGCGGAGGATAGCAGGGTTCGCCCTCGGCGGCAAACGTCGGCCGAACGTGACCCGCGCTCGGGCCCCCGTCCCGGCGGCCGCCGCCGCGCTCATCCGGACGGTCCCGCCCTCGACCGTGACCCGGGCTCGGTGGGGCCCGGCCACGCGGCCGAGCGCCGTCCAGGCGGGCTCGACCGAGGCGTCGTAGCGTCCATCCGGGGGCAGCGCGACGGGGATCGGGAAGTCGACCACGTCACCCGTCCGACCGCCGGTGACGGCCACCGAGCGGCCGAGCGATCGGCGCGCCACGTCGAGCCGGCCGCCGGCGATATCCTCGCGGATCGACGCGCTCCGGACCGGGCGGCCGTCGAGTCGGAACGGGGGCACCACCTCGACATCGAACCCGAGCCGGCGGCCGAGCTCCGCGAGCGTGGTCGGGGTCCCGCGGCGCTCGTGACCGAATGCCGCGTCCGGCGTCATCAGGAAGCCGGCAAGGTCGATCCGGTCGCGCAGCCCGCCCACGAACGCGTCGAACTCCGTCATCCGGAGCGTCGCGTCGAAGTGCTGCACGACCGTCACGACGATCCCAGCGGAGGCGAGCCGCGCCAGGCGCTCCTCCGGGTCGCACAGGAGCGGTGGCGCCGCCCCGACGACGATCTCGTCCGGGTGCGCGTCGAAGGTGATGACCGCCGGTCGGGCGCCGTGGCGGGCCGCCGCACGGCCGAGCCGGTCGAGGAGGTATCGATGGCCCCGGTGGAGCCCGTCGAACACCCCGACGACGACGAACAGGCGCCCGTTCGCAGCGTCGAGCCGATCGATCCCGTGGACGACATCCATGCCGGCGATCGGACGACTCAGGCCGGGCTCGACAGGGCGGTCGACGGAGCGGTCCCCGGCACGGGGTCGGGCGGGTCGATGAGGACCTTGTCCGGCGCGAGCCGACCGTCCCGGACGGCCGCGATCGCGACGACGCGGCCGGCATCGTCGACGAGGATGATCCGATCCGCGGGATCGAGGCTCGACGGGATGCCGGCCGCCGGGCGGACGAACTGGCCGCGACCGACGGCGACGATCTCGGATCCGCTCAGGACGACCCGCGGGAAGCGGTCGAGCCCGCTGTCGAGCGGCAGGAGCAACGGCTCGAGGCCGGCCGGACCGTCCGCGACGGCCGAGCGGACTTCGTCGAGCGGATGCGCCTCGTCGATACCGAACCCGCCCGACGACGAGCGACGCAACGAACCGAGGTAGGCGGCGCTTCCGACGGCTCGCCCGAGATCCCGGGCGATCGATCGGATGTAGGTCCCGGCCGAGCAGTCGACCTCGATCACGGCGAGCGGACGGTCCGGGTCGGATCCGTCCCACTCGGCGAGCTCGAGCCGGTCGATGGTGACCTCGCGCGGCGCGAGCTCGGGCGTCTGTCCGGCACGGGCCATCGCGTACGCGCGCCGGCCGGCGAGCTTGACCGCGGAGTAGGCCGGCGGGACCTGGACGATCGGCCCGCGGAACGCGGCCAGCGCGGCCTCGACCGTCGACCGATCCGGGGCCGGCCCGTCCGACGGGGTCAGCTCGCCGTCGAGGTCGTCGGTCGTCGAGCTCGCCCCGAAGCAGACCGTCGCCCGGTAGGACTTGCGATCGCCGAGGTGGTATTCCACGAGGCGGGTCGCCCGACCGAGGAAGATCGGCAGCACGCCGGTCGCGAACGGGTCGAGGGTCCCGCCATGGCCCACCCGACGGGTCTCCGCGAGCCGGCGGATGAGGGCCACGACGTCATGTGAGGTCGGCCCGGCGGGCTTGGCCACGACGAGGATCCCGTCGAGCCCCGTGCCGCCGCCACCGCGCGTCCGGCTCACCGGTCGACCGCGGCGGCCAGTCGCCGCGCGACCTGGAGCACCGCCTCCTGGGCCTCGGCCATCGGGAGCGGGATCGTCGCCCCGGCGGCCCGGGCATGCCCGCCGCCACCGTACGTGCCGGTCAGGACCGTCGCGTCGACGCCGCCCGACTTCGTCCGGACGCTGATGCGCGTCGCGGAGCCCTGCTCCTTGAACACGATCGTGACCTCGGCCTGGTCGGCCTGGGACAGGAGATCGATGATCCCTTCCGAGTGCGCCGCGGCGGCACCGGTCGCGACGAGATCCGCGTCGGTCAGGGTCGACCAGACGACTCGGCCCCCGTCGACCGCCTCGAGTCGGTGGAGGACCCGGCCGAACAGGCGGAGCTGCGAATCCGGCTTCGACCGATACAGCCGTCGGGAGATCTCGCTGAGCGGCGCACCCGCCTCGACGAGCGCCGCGGCGACCGACAGGGTCCGAGGGGTCGCATTCGGGTGGGCGAACGTCGCCGTGTCCATCACGATGCCGGCCATCAGCGCCTCCGCCAGGCTCCCCTCCCCCGCGGTCAGCGGGACGGCCATCCGGGCGGCCAGCAGCGTCACCATCTCGCACGTCGCCGCGGCGCCGGGGTCGATCCAGTCGGTCGCGCCGCCCCCTTCGTTCGAGACGTGGTGGTCGATCACGACCGTCGGCACGGCGGCGAATAGGGCGCGGTGCCGGTGGCGAACGGCGCCGACCCGGTCGAGTGACCCACAGTCGACCATCACGAGCAGGTCGTAGCGCCGTTCCGGGTCCGGATCGGTCCGGACGCGATCGATCCCGGGCATGAAGGCGTACAGCGCGGGCGGCGGGTCCGTGCAGACCGAGCTGGCCCGGCCACCGCGGGACTCCACCAGGAGCGCGATCGCGAGCGAGGCGCCGAGGGTGTCGGCGTCCGGGTTCTCGTGGCTGACGACCAGAACCTCGCGGGCGGTCGAGAGCACGTCCACGACGGCGTCGGGCACGCCCGAGACCCAGGGCGACAGGTCGACGGTCATCGCTTCTGCTTCCGGGCACCGCCATGGGCGCCCGACCGCGGCTTCGACGTCGGCGTCGACCTGGTCGCACCGGAGCCTGTCTGTCCCGGCAAGGCCGGCCGCCGTCTCGAGCGGACCCGGGTGGTCGACGGAGGCTCGGCGGCCGGTGGGGGCTCGTCGGTCAGGTCGCCCTCGTGGCGCATCCGGACGATCGGGGTCGGCAGCGTCTCGCCGTCGGGCGGCTCGTCCTCCGGCGTCCGGCCGGCCTCGAGCTCGTCGAGCAGGTGGAGGATCCGCGTCCCACGCTCAAGGGTGTCGTCGAGGTGGACGTGAAGGTTCGGGATCCGCCGCAGTCGGAGACGTGCGCCCAGCTCGTGACGGACGAACGGCATCGCACGCTCGAGCGCGGCGATCGTCTGCTTGCGCTCGCCCTGCTGGCCGATGACGCTGATCCAGATCCGGGCATGGGCCAGATCCGGGGTGGTCTCGACCCGGGTGACCGTGGCGAAGCCGACCCGCGGATCCTTCACCTCACGGGTCAGGATCGAGCCGATCTCCTGGCGGAGGAGCTCGTCGATCCGATCGGTGCGCGCGGTCATCGGGTCAGTTGGAGACCGCCCGGCTGACGCTCTTCTGGCTGAAGCATTCGATCACGTCACCCTCGACTAGGTCGTGGTAGTTCGCCAGGCCGATGCCGCACTCGAAGTTGCGCTCGACCTCTCGGACGTCGTCGCGGAACCGGCGTAGCGACTCGATCCGGTCGGTCGCGACGACCTTGCCGCCGCGCCAGACGCGGGCGCCGCCGCGGACGATCCGGCCGTCGGTCACGAAGCAGCCGGCGATGACCGTGCTCTTGCCCACCTTGAAGATCTGGCGGACCTCGGCCCGACCCTCGATGACCTCGACGATCTCGGGCTCCAGGAGCCCCTTGAGCGCCGCATCGATGTCGTCGGTCAGCTTGTAGATGATGTCGTAGATCCGGACATCGACCCCCTCTGCGTCGGCCGATCGGCGGGCCGTGTCCGTGATCTTCGTGTTGAACCCGACGACGATGGCATCCGAGGCCGTGGCCAGCATGATGTCGTTGTCGGTGATGTCGCCCGCGCCCTCGTGGAGGACGTTGAGCCGGACATCCTCGGTCGACAGCTGGTCGAGCGCGTGGGTGATCGCCCCGAGCGACCCGGCCACATCCGACTTGAGGATGATCCGGAGCTCCTTGGCCTGTCCGGCCTGGATCTGCCGGTAGAGGTCCTCGAGCGTCGCCCGGCCGCTTCCGTCGCCGCTCTTCGCGGCCGTCGCCAGCTTGCGCGACTCGACGGTCGCCCGGGCCTCCTTCTCGTCCGCGACGGCCCGCAGGATGTCGCCGGCCTCCGGGACCTCGGACAGGCCGAGGACGACGGCCGCGGTCGACGGGCCGGCCTGCGTGATCCGCTTGCCGGTGGAGCTCTCGAGCGCGCGGACCTTGCCGTACGTCTCACCGACGACGATCACGTCGCCCACCCGCAGCGTCCCGGTCTGGACGATCGCGGTGGCCACGGGGCCGCGGCCCTTGTCGAGCTCGGCCTCGACGATCGTGCCGATCGCCGGTCGCTTCGGATTGGCCTTGAGCTCCTGCAGATCCGCCACGAGGAGGACCATGTCGAGCAGCTCGTCGAGCCCGAGGCGGGCCTTGGCAGAGACCGGCACGAGCGGCGTGTCGCCGCCGTACTCCTCGACGATGACGTTGGCCTCGGATAGCTCGGTCTTGACCCGGTCCGGGTTGGCGTCCGCCTTGTCGATCTTGTTGAGGGCGATGATGATCGGCACCTTGGCCGCGCGGGCGTGATGGATCGCCTCGAGGGTCTGGGGCATGACCCCGTCGTCTGCCGCCACGACGACGACCGCGATGTCGGTCACTCGAGCGCCGCGCGCCCGCATCGCGGTGAAGGCCTCGTGACCCGGGGTGTCGAGGAAGACGATCCGGCGGCCGTCACGGGTGACCTCGCTGGCGCCGATATGCTGGGTGATCCCGCCACGCTCTGCGGCGGCGACCTCGGTCGTCCGGATCGCGTCGAGCAGGCTCGTCTTGCCATGGTCGACATGGCCCATGACGGTCACGATCGGGGCCCGGGTCTCGAGCAGCGACGGATCGTCCTCCTCGTACAGGACCTCCTTCGTCGCCTCGTCCGGGGCTTCCTCGCCGTCCGCATCGGCGACGCCGGCGCTGACGGCGACCGTGTCGTCGACCTCGTAGCCGAGCTCACCGGCGACGAGCGCCGCCGTGTCCCGGTCGATGAGCTGGTTGATCGTCGCGAAGATCCCGCTCTTGATCAGCTCGCGGATGACGTCCGCAGGGTTGACCGCCAGGAGCTCGGCGAGCTCCTTGACCGTGATCGTCGCCGGCAGCTCGAGCGCGCCACGCTCCCTGGGATCCGCGACCTGGACCTGCGACTGCCCCTGGCCGTCGCGTCGCGGCGGCTTCCGCGGACCGCGGCGGCCGCGGGTGCCGCTCCTACTCCTCGCCACGCTGGGTCCCTCCTTCGTTCGTCGTCATCGTTCCGACCCGCCCGGCCAGCTCCTCGCGGAGCCCCGCCGGGAGCGGGACGCCGAGGGCCCGGCTGAGGGCCCCCTTGTCGAGCGCCCGGCCCCAGCAGGAGCCGTCGGCGCAGAGATAGGCACCCCGACCGGCCATCCGGCCGCTCGGGTCGAAGAGCACCTGGCCGTCCGGCGTCCGGACGATCCGGACGAGCTCGCGCTTCGCGCTGGTCGTCCGGCAGGCGACGCACATCCTGGTCGGCGTGGACCGGCGTCCCGCACCGACCTCACCCCGGGCTACGACGACACCTCGCCGGCCGCGGCCGCCTTGGTCTTGCGGACGGCCTTCGGCTTGGCCGCGGCGAGCGGCGTGGCCTCGATCGGGACCGATGCCGGGTCGGCGGCGGCGGCCTTCTTCGCCCGGGTGGTCTTCGGCTTCGGCGTCGCGTCGGCGGTCGGCTCGGCTGGACCGGACGTGGCGGTCGGGGCGACCTCGGCCGGCGCGGCCGCATCGGCGACGCTCTTCTTCGCCCGGGTCGTCTTCGCCTTGGCCGGCGCGGCGACGACCGCGACGGTCCCGGCCGCCGGCGCGACCGCGGGAACGGTCGCCGGGACGGGGTCGGGTGCCAAGACCTCGGCGGGCGCAGCGGCCTCGGCTGCGGCGGCGGCCTTCGCCTCGGCGACCGACACATCGCTCCGGATGTCGATCCGCCAGCCGGTCAGCTTGGCCGCCAGTCGGGCGTTCTGCCCTTCGCGGCCGATCGCCAGCGAGAGCATCCGTTCGGGAACGGTGACGCTGGCGATGCGATGGTCCTCGTCGATCGAGACATCGAGGACCTGGGCCGGGCTCAGCGCGTTGGCGACGAAGACCGCCGGGTCGTCGTTCCACGGGATCACGTCGATCTTCTCGCCGGCCAGCTCCGCGACGACCGCCTGGACGCGAGCGCCCCGCTGGCCGACCGTCGCGCCGACCGGGTCGAGACCGTCCTGGCGGCTCGACACGGCGACCTTCGACCGAGAGCCGGCCTCGCGGGCGATGGCCTTGATCTCGACGGTCCCGCTGTGGATCTCGGGCACTTCGAGCTCGAACAGGCGACGCAGGAAGTTCTTGTGGGCGCGGCTGACGAAGAGCTGCGGGCCGCGCAGGCCGCGCCGGACCTCGAGGACGAGGGCCTTGACCGGTTGCCCGATCCGGTAGTGCTCGAGGGTCGATTGCTCGGTCGTGGCGAGGACGGCCTCCGCCCGCGCCTGTCCGCCCTGGCCGACGAGGTCCAGGATGATCGCCCGCGGCTCGACCCGGTTCACGGTGCCCGTCACGAGCTCACCCTCGCGGCTGGCGAACTGGTCGTAGGCGACGTCGCGCTCGGCCTCACGGAGCCGCTGGAGGACGACCTGCTTGGCGGTCTGGGCGTGGATCCGGCCGAACGCCTCAGGGTCGAGCTCCTCGGTCTCCACCAGGTCGCCGAGGCCGGCGGCGGGATCGATGGCATGGGCATCGTCGACGCTGATCTCGGTCAGCGGGTCCTCGATCTCGGAGACCACTTGCCGTGCGCGGAATGTGCGGATCCGGCCCGTGTCGCCGTCGATCCGGACCTGGACGTCCTCGTTGCCCTCGGTCCGCCGATAGGCCGACTGGATGGCGTCCTCGACCGTCCGGATGAGCTGGTCCCGCGGGACCTGCTTCTCGGCATTGAGCTGGAGGAGCGCAGTCACGAAATCACGGTTCATGGTTCGCCTCCCGTCCTGACTGCTGCCGACGCATCCCGCCGAATCCGGATGACGGTCCGCCCAAAAAGAAACGTGGGGGTCACCCACGTCACGGAGCGGCCGTTCAGTTACTCGGACTATACACCCGGACGGGTGGACCCCTCAAACGGACGGAGCGGCGACGCCCCCGAATCGTCGCTCGACGTAGCCCTCGAGGAGCGCCAGGAACTCGGGCACGATGGCATCCCCACGCAGGGTCCGATCGAGCTTGCCGTCGATGAAGACCGGCGCCACGGGCTCCTCGAACGTTCCCGGCAGGCTGATCCCGATATCGGCGTGCTTGCTCTCGCCCGGCCCATTGACGACGCAGCCCATCACCGCGACGCGCAGGTCCTCCACCCCGGGGTATGACTCGCGCCAGACCGGCATCTGGTCCTTCAGGTAGGTCTGGATGTCGCGCGCCATCTCCTGGAAGAAGGTGGATGTCGTCCGGCCGCAGCCGGGGCAGGCGCTGACCTGCGGGAGGAAGGATCGCAGCCCGAGCGATTGGAGGATCTGCTGGGCGACCTCGACCTCCAGCTCGCGCCCGGCGCCCGGTTCGGGGGTGAGCGAGACTCGGATCGTGTCGCCGATCCCGTCGGTCAGGAGGAGTGCCAGGCCGGCCGTCGAGCCGACGATCCCCTTCATCCCCATCCCCGCCTCGGTCAGGCCGAGATGGAGCGGCAGGTCGGTCCGCGGCGCGAGGCTGCGGTAGACGTCGACCAGGTCGCGGACGCCGGATACCTTGGCCGACAGGATGATCCGGTCGTGGCGCAGACCGGTCGCCTCGGCCAGCTCGGCCGACCGGACCGCCGATTCGACCATCGCCTCGATCATCACGTCGCGGGCATCGCGGGGCGCCGGAATGCGCGCGTTGGCGTCCATCAGCTCCGTGAGCAACGCCTGGTCGAGGGATCCCCAGTTGACCCCGATACGGACCGGTTTGTCGTGGTCGATGGCCACCCGGACGATCGTCTGGAAGTTCTCGTCGTGGCGCTTGGCTCCGACGTTGCCGGGGTTGATCCTGTACTTGGCAAGCACCGCGGCCGCCTCGGGGTGCCGGGTCAGCAGGAGGTGCCCGTTGTAGTGGAAGTCGCCGATGATCGGCACGTCGACCCCCAGCCCCCGGACCTTGCGGACCATCTCGGGGACCGCGGCGGCCGCCTCCTCGGTGTTGACGGTGACCCGCACGAGCTGACTCCCGGCGTGCGCCAGGCGGGCGACCTGGATCGCGGTGGAATCGGGGTCCGCCGTGTCGGTGTTCGTCATCGACTGGACGACGATCGGGTGAGCGCTGCCGACGAGGACCCCGCCGACGTCGACGCTCACCGTCGGGCGGCGCCGCGGTCGGCCCGCGGCCGGATCCGTCATTGCGCCCGGCCGGGGGCCGTGATGTCGTAGAACGAGATCCAGGCCAGGAAGGTCATCAGGAACACGAAGCCGACCAGGTACGTCAGGCGCTCGGCGCGCAGGCTGACGCGTTCGCCGGCGACCGCCTTGAGCAGGAGCACCGCCACCCGTCCCCCGTCGAGCGGCGGGAACGGCAGGATGTTCACCAGCGCCAGGTTCGCCGACAGGATCCCGGCCAGGTACAGGGTGAAGACGGGCCCGAGCTGCCAGAAGACGTCGCCGACCTGGCTGGCGATCCCGATCGGACCCTGGACGGGCGGCGCCTCGGTCGGATGGTTGACGATCGAGTCGACCAGCTGACCAAGGCCGTTCCAGATCAGGGTGAGGGCCTGTCCGGTCCTGACGACCGCGATCTGCGCGGCCTCGAGCGGGGTGCGCTGAAAGTAGTCGCCGGTCGGCGATCCCTTGAGCTGCTCGATCCCGAGGGCTCCATGCCCGACGTCGATCTGGTCGGTCGCTCGGAGCACGACCGGTACGGCTGCCGTCCCACCCCCGGCGTGGGTGATCCCGAGGGTCACCGTCCGACCGGCCTGCTCCTTGAGCGCGTCGGCGATCGCCGAATGCCCGGGGACCGCCTCGAAGGCGTCGAAGATCCGGCCGTCGATCGAATCGATCCGGTCGCCCGCGACGAGGCCGGCCGCCATGGCCGGGCTGTCGGCCTGGACCTTGGCGAAGGTCAGCCCAACGGTCGGGTTGGCCAGCCAGGCGATGAGGAAGAAGATCGCGAAGGCCAGGGCGATGTTCATCGCGACGCCGGCGATCAGGATGACCAGCTTGGTCGGCAGCCGTGCCCGGACGAACGAACGTGGGTCGTCCGAGTCCCCGTCCTCGCCTTCGAGCCGGACGAACCCACCGATCGGCAGCCAGTTCAGGGTGTAGAGCGTCTCCCCGTGCGAGCGCATGACCTTGGCCCGCGGGGGGAAACCGATCCCGAACTCGTGGACCCGGACGCCGGCCAGCCGGGCGGTCACGAAGTGGCCGAGCTCGTGGATGACGACCAGGGCCCCGAGCATCACGATGAAGATGACGATCGTGATGGCGCTCTGGACGACCGGCGTCATCGGACCGGGCTCCCGGTCGCGTAGGTGGCTCGCACGTCGGCGTCGAGCGCGATCAGCTCGTCCACGTCCGGCGCCTGGTCGGCGCCGTCGCCGAACCGCTGGACCGCGGCCTCGAGGGTGCGGGCGATGCCCGGGAAGTCAAGCGATCCATCGAGGAACCGACCGACCGCGACCTCGTCGGCAGCGATCAGCGCGGTCGTCGCGCGCGACCCGATCCGTCCCGCATCGCGGGCGATCCGGAGGGCCGGGAAGCGGACCGGGTCGGGAGCTCGGAAATCGAGCCGAGCCGTCGCGAGCAGGTCGGGCGGTGCGGCCGGCGACGGGTAGCGGCTGGGGTAGGTCACGGCGTACTGGATGGGGAGACGCATGTCAGGGGTTCCGAGCTGTGCCTTCAGGGATCCGTCCACGAACAGGACCGCCGAATGGACCACGCTCTGGGGATGGATGACGACGTCGATGGCGTCGTAGCCGACATCGTACAGCCAGTGGGCCTCGACGACCTCCAGGCCCTTGTTCGCGAGCGTCGCCGAGTCGATCGTGATCTTGGCGCCCATCGACCAGGTCGGGTGCCGCAGGGCTCGCTCCGGGGTCGCCGCGGCCAGCTCGTCGGGTGTCGCGTCGAGGAACGGCCCGCCCGACGCGGTCAGGATCAGCCGCGCGACGCCGGCCGGCGACTCGCCGGCCAGGCTCTGCCAGATGGCTGAGTGCTCCGAGTCGATCGGACGCAGCCAGGCGAGCGGGCTGGCCAGCGGATCGGTGGGCGTCCGGGCCGCCACCGACCCGGCCAGTCGCCGCGCGAGCGGCATCACCAGGTGGCCGCCGGCGACGAGCGTCTCCTTGTTCGCGGTCGCCACGACCTTGCCGGCCTCGAGGGCGGCCAGGATCGGCAGCAGGCTGACGGTCCCGCCGGTCGCAACGACGACCAGGTCCACGTCCGGCCGCGTCGCCAGGGTCACCAGCGCGTCGGGACCGGCCTCGACCCGCGTGCCCGCCGGAAGGTCCAGGCGGGCTGCCGCCGCGGGATCCCCGGGGAGCGCGACGACCTCCGGTCGGAGCCGGCGAGCCTGTGCTTCGAGCAGGTCCGCCTGGCGACCGGTCGCGACGGCGACCACCCGGACGGCCGGGCCGAGCCCGATCAGGACATCGACCGCCTGGCGGCCGATCGATCCACCAGAGCCCAGCAAGGCCACCCTGATGGGCGCCACCTCGCGCCCGGGCACGCTCATCGCAGGACGGTCAGGACGTACAGGGTCAGGACCGGGGCCGCGAACAGGAAGGAATCGACTCGGTCGAGGATCCCGCCGTGACCGGGGATCAGCTGGCTCGAGTCCTTCATCCCGGCGGCCCGCTTGAGCATCGACTCGGCCAGGTCGCCCGCCTGTGCGGCCAGTCCGAGGATCGGGCCGATGAGCAGGGCGTGCCACGGCGGGGCGCCGACCAGCCACATCCCGAGCCCCAGGACGATCGTCGTCGCGGCGAGCCCGCCGAACAGGCCGGCGTAGGTCTTCGAGGGCGACAGATGGGTCAGGAACTTGGTCAGCCCGGTCGCCTCGCCGAAGCGCTGGCCGAAGGTCTTGCCGATGAGATAGGCGCCGGTGTCGTAGGCCCAGACCGCGAGGACCAGGACGATCACCCACGCCCGCGCGCCATCGAGCGCGGATCCCAGCGGGGCACCGGCCGGGACGTCGGGTGCACCGTGGCCGAGCCTGAGGATGAAGCCGAGCATCCCGACGTAGACGCCGCCGAAGACGGTCGCCACCCACGTGGCCAGGCCCTCCTTCGGGTCGAGCCGCGCGAAGGCCCCCACCGCGGCCAGGATGACCGCGACAGCGATGAGGATCGCCGACGAGCCGGCCAGGTCGACCGGCACCGCGGCGTCGGCCACGATCGCCAGGGTGAGGACGACGCCCAGGCCGACGAGGACCGGGTACCCGGCCGCCAGCAGCAGGCGCATCGCCTCGAGCGAGGCGACTCCTGCCGCGATGAGGATGAGTGCTGCCAGCCACGGCCCTCCGAGGAGCAGGGCGACGATGAGGACCGGGACGAAGATGGCCGCGCTGATCGCGCGCTCGCGCATCCGCCGGTCCCTAGCGGCCGAAGCGACGGGTGCGGCTGGCGAACTCGAGGAGCGCGGCGTCGAGGGCCGCCTCGTCGAAGTCGGGCCAGAGCGACGGACTGACGTAGAACTCGGCATATGCCGACTGCCAGATCAGGAAGTTGCTGAGGCGTTCGTCGCCGCCGGTCCGGATGACGAGGTCCGGGTCCGGCAGGCCGGCGGTGTACAGGGCACCCGACACGGCCGCCTCGTCGATCTCGAGGGGATCGATGCCGCTGGCGGCCAGGCGTCGGATCGCATCGACGAGCTCGGTCCGGCCGGCGTAGTTGAACGCGATGTTGAGGAGCAGCCGGTCTCCCCCGCTGGTTGCCTCGAGCGCGGTCCCGAGCGAGCGCCGCGTCTCCTCGGGGAGCTCCTCGATCCGCCCCAGCAGGCGGATCCGGACACCCTCGCGACGGAGCTCGTCCGTCTCGCTCCGGACGGCGGACTCGAGCAGGCCGAACAGGCCGGTCACCTCGTCGTCCGGTCGGGCCCAGTTCTCGCGGCTGAAGGCGTACAGGGTCAGGACCGGCACGCCGCGTCGGACCGCGTGGCGAAGCAGCCCGCGGATGGCCTCGACCCCGGCGGCGTGACCCTCGAGCTCGGACACGCCGTGCGCGCGGGCCCAGCGCCGATTGCCATCCATGATGATCGCCACATGACGGGGCGCCTCCTCGAGCGGGACGAGCCGCTCAGGAGCGGCCGGTGCGGCGGCGATCGGCAGGCTCGCGACACCCTCGGTCGGAGCGTGCGCGACGGGCGGGGCGTCGGTCGGGCGGGCCAGCGGCGAACGCGGCACTAGACCTCCATCACCTCGTGCTCCTTGTGCGCCCCGGCCGCATCGACCTCGGCCACGAAGCGGTCGGTGACCTTCTGAAGGGTCTCGATCTCCTTGTGGGCCGCGTCGGTCCCGAGGTCGCCGTCGCGCTCCTCCTTGCGGATGGCGTCGTTCGCCTCGCGGCGGAGGTTGCGGATCTCGACCCGGGCCTCTTCCATCCGCTTGTGGACCGACTTGACGATGTCGCGTCGACGTTCCTCGGTCAGCGGCGGGATGTTCAACCTGACGACCGCCCCATCGACGTTCGGCATCAGGCCGATATCGCTCTTCTGGATCGCCTTCTCGATGGCGCCGAGGACGCCGCGGTCCCACGGCTGGATGACGATCTGGTGGGCCTCGGGCACGCTGATCCCGGCGAGCTGATTCAGCGGCGTCGGCGTGCCGTAATACTCGACCACGAGCCGGTCGACCAGCGAGGTCGACGCGCGGCCGGTCCGCAGGCCCTGGAAGTCGCGCTCCATCGCCTCGACGGCGCGAGCCATCTTCCGTTCGGTCGCGCTGAGGACGTCGCTGCTCATGAGCGTCTACCTCCGGAGATCAGGGTCCCGACGGGCTCGCCCAGGGCGACCCGCACGATGTTGGCGGGATCGGTCAGATCGAACACGACGATCGGCAGGTCGTTCTCCATGCACAGGGAGACGGCCGCCGCATCCATGACCTTGAGCTGGTCGCGCAGGAGGTCCGCGTACTCCAGCTCAGCGTAGCGCTGGGCGTCCGGGTTCGTCAGCGGGTCGCTGTCGTAGACGCCGTCGACCTTGGTCGCCTTGAGCAGGACCTCGGCGCCGATCTCGACCGCCCGGAGCGCCGCCGCGGAGTCGGTCGTGAAGTAGGGATTGCCGGTCCCGGCCACGAAGATGATCACCCGGCCCTTCTCGAGGTGGCGGACCGCGCGGCGCCGGATGTACGGCTCGGCGACCTCGTGCATCGCGATGGCGGTCATCACCCGGGTGGGCACGCCCACCTTTTCGAGCGCGTCCTGGAGCGCCAGCCCGTTCATGACCGTGGCCAGCATCCCGATGTAGTCGCCGGTCGCCCGGTCCATCCCCCGCGCGGACGCCGCCAGGCCCCGGAAGATGTTGCCGCCCCCGACGACGATGCCGATCTCGACGCCGAGCGCGCGGACCCGGCCGACCTGCTCGGCGATGATCCGGCAGAACTCAGGGTCGACGCCGTACTGGCGCGATCCGAGGAGCGCCTCACCGGACAGCTTGAGCAGGATGCGCCCGTAGCGAACGCCGACCGGGGCGTCCGTCGTCGCGGCTCGGCCGGGTTCGCTCACAGCTCCTCACCCAGCTCGTAGCGCTCGAAGCGTCGGACCCGGATGTTCTCGCCGATGGTCGCGATCGCGTCCGTGATCAGGCTGGCGATCGTCTGGTCGGTGTCGCGAAACGGCTGCTCCAGGAGACAGATCTCCTTGAACCACTTCTTCAGCTGGCCGTCGACGATCTGAGGTCGGATCGACTCCGGCTTCTTCTGGGTCGCCTCGTCGGCGAGCAGCTCGGCCTTCTTCGCCTCGAGGACGTCGGCCGGGATGTGATCGACGCTGACGTACGACGGCCGCATCCCAGCCACCTGCATCGCGAGGTCGCGGACGAGCTTCTGGAACTGCTCGTTCCGGGCGACGAAGTCCGTCTCGCAGTTGACTTCGATGAGGACGCCGATCCTCCCGCCCGTGTGGATATAGCTCCCGACCAGGCCCTCACGAGCCTCGCGGCCGGCCTTCTTGGCTGCGGCCGCCTGGCCGCGCTCGCGCAGGAGCACGATCGCCGCCTCGAAGTCGCCGCCCGTCTCTTCGAGCGCCCGCTTGCAATCCATGAACCCGGCGCCGGTCCGCTCACGCAAGTCCTTGACCGCCTGGGCCGAGATGTCCGCCATGCCTGTCCTGTGCTCCTGTTCCGTGTCTGTCGGGTGGTGATCCGGCGAGGTGAGCGCGAGCCCGCCTCAGTCGGGATCCGTCGACTCGGTCGGCGCGCGTGGCGCCGGGCCGTCAGCCGGCGATCCCGCTTTCGCTCGACTCGGCCTTCTCGATCGCCTCGCGGGCCAGCTCGGCCGCGATCTCGTCGGCCGACGCCTCGGCCGGAGCCGGCTCGAGCGCGGCGGCCGCCGCGGCGCCACGGGCACCGGGCAGGAGATCGTCCTCGTCGGCATCCGGCTCGAAGGTGAGCGCGGCTCCCCCGGCGAGCGCGGCGACGAGCGCATCGGACGGCTCGCCCTCCTCGATCTCCGGCTCGACGGCGGTGGAGACCTCGGGCTCGGGCTCGACGGCCGCACGCGCGGCCCGATCGCGGGCGCCCTCGATCGCCGCGTCGGCGACCAGCGAGCAGAGCAAGCGGATCGCTCGGATCGCGTCGTCGTTCCCGGGGATGACGTAGGTCAGCTCATCCGGGTCGACGTTCGTGTCCCCGGTGCCGACCAGCGGGATCTCGAGCTTGTTGGCCTCGGTCACGGCGATCCGTTCGCGATGCGGGTCGACGATGAAGATCAGCCCCGGCAGACGCTTCATCTTGCGGATCCCGCCGAGCGTCCCGGACAACTTGGTCAGCTCCTCGGTGAGCTTCGCCGCTTCCTTCTTGGACATGCGGTCGAAGTCGCCGTTGGCCTGCCGCGCCTCGAGCTGTTCCATCAGGGCGATCCGCTTCTTGATCGTCACGAAGTTCGTGAGCATCCCGCCGAGCCAGCGCTTGTTGATCCACGGCTGACCGGATCGCGCCGCCTCCTGGGCGACCGGCTCCTGGGCCTGCTTCTTGGTCCCGACGAACAGGACCTGCTCGCCGCGGGCGACGGTATCGGAGACGGCAGCGAGCGCGACTTCCAGGCCCTTGACGGTCTGGGCCAGGTCGATGATGTGGATCCCGTTGCGCTCCGCGAAGATGTACGGCTTCATCTTCGGGTTCCAGCGGCGGGTCTGGTGGCCGAAGTGGACACCGGCCTCGAGCAGCTGGCGCATGGAAACGGTCGGCACGGGGATGGACCTCCAGGTTCGGTTGCTCTGCCTCCGCACGGCCTCGTCGCCGGGGACCAGGCCCGTGGGCCCGGCACCGCCCCGGTCGGAACGGTCGCGCGTGTGTGCTCCGCCCCGGACGGGACGGGCGTGATCGGCTCACCCAGGGCGAGCCGGGCGGGAGTGTAGCACAGGGGTCGCCCGACCCGGTCCCGCGGTCATCCGCCGAGCGCATGACGATGGTGCCGGATGGTGGGCCGGTCGCGCGGTCCGCCATGGGCATCCCGACCACGCGGAGGCTCGACCACCACCAGGTCGACCCGGAGCGGCGCCGGCGGCAACGGACGGCCGTCCGGCAGCCGGCGCACCTCGGCGAGTCCGACGAGGGCCGCCCGGAGATGACCCTGCTTGCGGTGGTCGAACGTCTCCTCGCCGAGCCCGAAGTCGCGCCGGGCGCGCCAGCGGACCTCGACGAGGACGAGACAGCGCGGCGGTCCGGGGTCGAGCGCGACCATGTCGACCTCCTGCCGACCGACCCTGACGTTGCGGCCGAGGATCGTCCAGCCGAGCCCGACGAGGTGCGCGGCGACCAGACGCTCAGCGGCATCGCCGGCCCGCTGGGCGGTCGTCCGATCGGGCCCGCGCGGAGGATCCACCCGACAAGGCTGACGCGTCGCGGTCATCGCGCGGTTATCCGTATGGCCCGGTCCCGATCGGGGCGCGACGGGAGGTGCGCCGATGCGCCGGCCCATCGTCCGGTGCCGACGGTACCCTCGGCGGTGGCGCAGTCGACCCGACCGGTGGCATACTCGGGCCCTGGCGCTCCGGCGTCGACGCGGATAACCGAACACTCGACCGCCCTAGGCAGGCCCGGATCGCGCTCACTGCTTCCGGTTCGCGTCTGTCCCCGCTCCCCATCCTGCCTCGCCGCGGGCGGACCAGTCCCACCGTCGTCGTGCACCCGCACGACGTTCCGGCAGTGAGGAGGCAAGACATTGCGAGTGGTGGAAGACGGCGCCCAGAGGGCGTCCCAACGGAACCGGTCGGGCCGTCTGCTCGCACTCATCGCGGCCATCCTCGCCGTCACGGCGCTCATCCTCGCCCCGACCGTCGCCAGCGCTGCGAGCCCCACCAAGGTCGTCATCGTCGTGGGACCGGTCGAGGGCACGACGCACCAGTACATCGTCGACGCCAATGCGCTGGCGCGACAGGCTCGGTCGTACGGCGCGGACGTCACGACCATCTACAGCCCGAATGCAACGTGGACCAAGGTCAAGGCCGCTGCCCGGGGCGCGAACATCCTGATCTACCTGGGCCACGGCAACGGCTCCCCGAGCCCATACCCATACAGCACGATGACCAAGAACGGGCTCGGTCTCAACGCCCTGGCCGCGCACGGGAACTCGAACGTCAAGTACTACGGGTCGGCGTACATGAAGCTGATCCACTTGGCGCCGAACGCGGTGGTCATCCTCAATCACCTGTGCTACTCCGCGGGTAACTCTGAGCCGGGCCGGAAGGCACCGACCACGCTCGTCGCGAAGCAGCGCATCGACAACTACGCCGCGAGCTTCCTCAAGACCGGGGCCCGCGCGGTATTCGCCGAGCCGAAGGGCGGCGCCGGCTACATCCTGACCGGTCTGTTCACGACGTCGATGTCCTTCCGTCAGGTGTTCAAGTCGGGCGGCGGGGGCACGATCTCGTACGTCTCGAAGAAGACGCCCGGCGCGACGACGATCGCGAAGCTCACCGTCCGTGCCGTCACCGGCTTCCTCGACATCACCGCCGCCGACTTCCGGACAGCCGGGGCCACGCCCTAGCCCGGAGACGACGGACCTGGCGGTCCGGAGGGCCGCCTTCAGCCTTCTCCAAGGCCCGCCTCGGCCCAGAGGCGGGCCTTCGTCCGCCCGGCTCAGACGAGCTCGAGCTCGACCTGCTCGCCGCCGAAGAGGACCCGCTGGGCCGTGATGAAGCTCCGCCGGTGGAACGGCGTGAGGCCCAGCTCCTCCATCGCGGCGCGGTGCTCGGCGGTGGCATACCCGGCGTTGCGCTCCCAGCCGTAGCCCGGGTGTCGAGCCGCCAGGCGGGTCATCAGTCGGTCACGCACGACTTTGGCCACGACCGAGGCGCAGGCGATGGAGTAGCACAGCGCGTCGCCGTCGACGATTGCCGTATACGGGCCGACCTCGGCCTCGAAGCCTCGGATCCGGAGCCCGTCGACCAGGACGTGGTCGCGCTCGCCGACCCGGTCGATCGCCCGCCGCATCGCCAGGTGGGTAGCGTGGTAGATGTTGAGCCGATCGATCTCGACCACCGATGCCGCCCCGACGCCGACCGCCAGCGCGCGCCTGCGGATGATCGTCGCGAGGCGCTCGCGCTGGGCAGCCGACAGTGTCTTCGAGTCGCGCACACCGGGGATCCGCTTGCAGTCGGGCCGCATGATCACCGCCGCCGCGACGACCGGACCGCAGGCCGGTGCCACGCCGACCTCGTCGACACCGACGATCCGAGCCCGACCGTCGCGCCAATGGGAACGCTCGAAGCGAAGGGTCGGGACGATCGGAGCCATCGGACGCAAGGGTAGAGCAGTGGCGAGACCGATGCCGAACGCCATGGATCGAACGACCCCGTCGCGGGACGGGGCCGGTCCTCGGTCGATCGGCCCGTCGGCCGGGGACGTCAGCTCTGGCGGCGCTCTCGGAGGGTCGCGGCCTTGCCGACGCGCTTGCGCAGGAAGTAGAGCTGGGCGCGCCGGGCGACGCCGTGCCGGACGACCTCGATCTTCTCGATCCGCGGGCTGTTGACCTTGAAGGTCCGCTCGACGCCGACCCCGCTGGCGATCCGCCGGACGGTGATCGTCCGGGTGATGCCGCCGCCGCGAAGTCGCATGACCGTGCCCTCGAACACCTGGAT
>JADGQI010000017.1 GCA_017881905.1 Chloroflexota bacterium | reverse complement strand
GTCTACGTCCGGGCGGCCGTCGCGTCCGCCGGGAAGGTGACCGTCTACCTCAACAAGGCCCCCGGGCTGTCGACCAACGTCAACTTCGTCGTGCTCGACTGAGGCGGGGCGACGATGAACCGGAACACCCGTATCCGGGTCCGCCCGGCGGCCGCCACGGCCATCCCCGGTCATGTCCGTGCGCTCCGCCTGGCGCGTGTCCAGTCGATCCTGGTGGCTCGGACGCTCGACCGGCCGAGCCACCTCGAGCGCACCCATCGCCTCCAACGCGTCGAACGGGTGCTCGTCGACCGCCCCGGTCCGAGCGACCGCTGACGGTCGCCGTCGCGGCGGCGTGCGCTATGCCCGCCGCCCGATGACGACCCTCGACGAGCTCCTCTTCCGACCGGGCCCCGGTCCGCATCGGACCACCCTGACGATCGACGGGCAGGCGGTCGAGACCCTGGCGGACCTGCCACCCGAGCGCGGTGGCCTGCTGTTCGTCGGACTCAACCCGTCACCGGTCAGCGTCACCACGGGCCACTACCACCAGGGCAACCTCGGCCGGCGATTCTGGTCGCGCCTGGGGCGGGTCGGGATCGTCCCGGCCGACACCCCGGTCGAGGCGGCCGACGACGCGCTCGTCGCGGCCGGTCACGGGATCACCGACCTGCTCAAGCGGCCCACCCCGCGCGACACGGCGACCGACGAGGAGCTGACCGGCGGGGTCGGTGCCCTGTGGCAGAAGATCGCCCTGTGGCGGCCGGGTGCCGTCGTGTTCATCTACAAACGGGCCGCGACGGTCTCGGCCGGTCGCGCCCTGACCGAGGCGTGGGGCCAGCTCGACGGCGTCGCGATGGGCGGCCGGCCGTGCTTCCTGATGCCCGGGCCGTACGCCCCGACCGAGGATGTCGACGAGGGCCTCAACCTCCTCCGGAACCTGGCCCGGGCCCTCGCCGACTGACCGGTCACCCGCCGGGCGCCGGCGCTCGCCGACCGGCGGCGGTGCCGGCTCCGATGCTCCATCGCGGACCTGCGGTCGCGGGCCCGCCGCAACGACGGCCGGACCGAAGGCCCGACCCGCGGCCCGCGCCACGGCCCCCGCGCGACGGCCGGACCGCGGCGCCGAGAGACGGCAGAACCAGGCCCCGAGCGACGGCAGAACCAGGCCCGAACCGCGGCCAGCGCGACGGCCCGAACCGACGTCCGACGGATAGTACGGACATGGCTAGGAACCGCCGAGTTGCCACCCGTCGGCGGCGGTCCGGCGGGTCTACGGCGACGGATAGAACGGCCATTGCTATCGCGGGCGCGCGATCCTGACCCGAGCACCTTCGACCGGGCTGCATCGGCCGCAAGAGCGCTGTCGAGTCATGCCCGTACTATTGCTGATGACAATCGGAGGACACGTCCGCGCAGGAACGTGGCCGGCGTCACGACGGAGACGCCAATCCGCGTGGCGCCGCTCCTTGCGCCACGACCCCCGACCCTCCGGCACGGAGCCACCACCTCCGGCACGGAGCCACGACCCCCGACCTGCGGCACGACCCCCGACCTGCGGCACGACCCGGGTGCGGGAACCACAAAGCGAAGGCCGCCGGTCTCGCGACCGACGGCCATCCGCCTCGAGGTCGACCGGGATCACTCGGGGGGAAGCTCCCGGTAGACGAGATCGATGTCGATGCCCTGGCTCTTCCGGATGGCGCGGGCACCATAGAAGATGACCAGTCCGACGACGACGATGCCGATCATGAAGGCCGGGACCCACCACGCGTTGTCCGAGCTCCCGAGGGCCAACGGCGGGTAGGCCAGGACGGCGTAGACCAGGAAGACCATCACCAGGACCGACAACGGCGCCACGATCTTGAGGACAGGTAGCCCGGCGAAGGTCACGTTGGCTGGGGAGGCCTGGTACAGGTCGGGTCTGCGACTCGAGAAGACGAAGGCGGCCACCGAGACGATCACGACGGTCACCACGCCGGCCAGGACGCCCAGCGCCAGCCACGTCCCGAAGTCGGTCGACACGATGCTCCACGCGAGCATCACGGTGACGATGCCCATGACCAGCAGGATCGCCGGAACGGGCGAGTGGGTGCGCTCGTTGACCTCGGCGAACTTCTCGGGCAGGAGCCGGTCGAACGCCCAGGCGAAGACCGACCGGATCGGCATGAACGTGTTGCCGACCATCGCGGGCAGGCTCCAGAACAGGAACGAGCCGACGATGAGCACCGTCAGGATGGGGATGTCGGCGACCAGGCTCGCAAGGAGCTGGAAGAACGCGCCCGACGGGATGGCATAGGCCGTGGACCCGCTGTTCGCCGCGACGACGAAGTCGAAGCCGACGACGCGGAAGAACAGGATCGCGCCGAGGGCGATGAACACGACATCGAAGATCAGCGCGCCGAACATGATGCTGAGCTGACGACCGCGGTTCATCGCGCTCTTGAGCTCACCGGCCAGGTAGACCGACCACCAGTTCCACATCATGAAGGTCATGACCACGAAGATCGCCGGGATCGTCGAGCTCAGATCGCTCGCGTCCGGCCCGATCCCGGCCTTATCGCCGATGACCTGGGCCGCGGTCCCGCCGCCGAACTGGGCGTTCAGGGTGTTGAAATGGGTCTGGAACGCCTCGTTGCTGCCGAACAGGAGGACGAGGAACGCCGCGAACGTGCCCGTCATGGCGATCACGAAGAACGTGTTCTGCCAGCGGAACGTGGTCTTGGTGCCGGCGATCAGGATCGCCGTCATCAGGGCGATCATCGCGAAGCCGCCCAGGAAGACCCAGATCTGGTGGTTCTTCTGGTCGCTGAAGTTCTGGCCCCATTCGACCAGCGTCGGGTTCCCGGTCACCGCGCCGATCGACACGAGGACCGGTCCGAGGGCTGACGCGGCGAAGTAGCGGGCCCAGAACGTGGCCCCGATCATGGCCGACAGCGCCGCCCCGAAGTTGCTGATCAATGCCAGCGGTGGCGACAGGATCCGGCTGACCCAGACGTAGTCGCCGCCGGTCCGCGGCATGCTCGCGGCGAGCAGCGCCATCATGATCAGGACGGGGATGTTCAAGATCCCCGAGACCAGGGTGGCGGTGACCAGGTCGGCCTTCGGGAAGGCGGAATAGGCCCAGAACAGGCCGAAGGCGAGAGCGGCGCCGACCGGCGCCGAGAAGACCGCGTTGAAGATCGTCGCGTCGAGCGCCGAGGCTTCCCGAACCAGCCCCGTGCTCTGGCGGACGAACAGTTGGCTACCCCCGGTACCGTCGACCTTCGTGGTCAAGGTGGTTCCTCCTCCGTCGCGGTCCACAGTGCGGCGTGAGCGCTTGACAGCGCGGGCCCGCCGCATGGATAGTCGAACACAATCGCACACCGTTCGTCAATGCTTGTTGTGCGTTTCGAGGAATGAACGTGTCGGATGCTGTGAGACGTGCGGAGACGAGCGGTAGCCGCCCGCGGCCGCTCGCGGCCGTCGATCGGCGTCATCGCATCCTCGAGCGCGTCGCCGAGGAGCAGACGATCCATGTGGGCGACCTCGCCCGAGAGTTCGACGTCAGCGAGATGACGATCCGCCGCGACATCCGCCGCCTCGAGCGGGACGGCTTCGTCCGACAGACCTACGGCGGCGCGACCGCCCACCTGACCCGGGCGCTCGACGTCGCCTTCAACGCACGCGCCCTCCAGCACACCCGTGAGAAGCGCCGGATCGGGATGCGCGCGACCCACCTCCTCGGCGACGCCCGGGTGGTGTTCGTCGGGATCGGCACGACC
This sequence comes from Chloroflexota bacterium, assembly GCA_017881905.1. GTDB lineage: Bacteria > Chloroflexota > Limnocylindria > Limnocylindrales > CSP1-4 > Chersky-267. The sequence continues at coordinate 5,581 of JADGQI010000017.1, read as the reverse complement.
GCCGAGCAGTTCGCTCGCTTCCTGCCGGTCCGGCCGGGCCTGGTCGTGGTGACTGCGTCGCTCCCGACGGCGAGTCTCCTCGGGACCCGCCCGGTCGAGGTCGTGGCGCTCGGCGGCGCCGTCCGACGCGACGAGCTGACCTGTGTCGGACCCGTCGCAGCCGCGACGCTCGGTCGCTTCCGGTTCGACCTGGCGGTCATCGGTGCGGCGGGGCTCAGCGCGCGGTGGGGCCTGACCGAGGTCGACGACGACGAGGCGGAGATCCAGCGCCTCGCGATCGAGCGCGCCGCCCGCGTGGTCGTCATCGCCGACGGCTCGAAGATCGGAACCTCCGCGAACGCGGTCGTGGCCGAGGCCGCAGCGATCCAGACCCTCGTCACGGATCGATCCGCCCCCACGCTCGAGCTGACGGCCCTGGCCGCCGCCGGGCTCGAGATCGTCATCGCCGGCCCGAACGACGAAGCGCTCGCCGCCTCGTCGGGTCGAGTCGACCCAGCCTGAGGAGAGAGCATGGACGCACTGGAGCGGATCTTCGGGACGGTCAAGCCGGTCGTCGCGATGCTCCACTTCCCCGGTCTGCCCGGCCGACCGCTGCACGACGTCGCCGCGGGACAGGGCAAGGCGCTCGACAGCCTCGGGCGCGACCTGGCGATCCTCCAGGAGGCCGGCGTCGATGGGGTCCTGTTCTGCAACGAGGCGGACTATCCCTACCAGCTCAAGGTGGGACCGGAGATCCCGAGCGCCATGGCCGCCACCATCGGCATGCTCCGGAGCGACGTCCGCGTCCCGTTCGGGGTGAACATCCTGTGGGACGCGATCGCCAGCCTGGCCCTGGCGAGGGCCACCGGGGCGAGCTTCATCCGGGAGGTCCTGACCGGCGTCTACGAGAGCGACCTCGGGATGATCGAGCCGAAGATCGGTGAGATCGCCGGATACCGGACGATGATCGGGGCGGCCGACGTCGCCCTGTTCGACAACATCCTCCCGGAGTTCGCCAGCGCGATCGGCAGCCGGGGCGTCGCGGAGCGGGCCAAGGGTGCCGCATTCCTCGGGATGGATGCCGTCCTCATCAGCGGACCGGCCGCCGGGGTGTCGTTCGCGATGAGCGACCTGCGGACGGCCAAGGAGGCGATCCCGGGGACACCGGTCATCGCCAACACGGGGGTCCGGGTCGAGCGGATCGAGGAGATCTTCGCGGTAGCCGACGGCGCGATCGTCGGGACCAGCCTCAAGGTCGATGGGGTGACCTGGAACGCGGTCGACCGCGATCGAGCGATGCGCCTGATGGACGCGGCCCGGGCGGTCCGTTCGCGCGCGGTCGGCGCCTGACCGGAGATGGGCAAGAAGACCAAGGTCTACTTCGCCACCGACCTGCACGGGTCGAGCAAGTGCTTCCGGAAGTTCGTCAATGCCGGCACGGCCTACGGCGTGGACGTCCTCGTCCTGGGGGGCGACATCGCCGGGAAGGCGCTCCAGACGATCGTTCGCGGCAGCGACGGTCGGTTCCGCTGCTCGTTCATCGGGACGAGCTACGACGTCGAGGACGGACCCGAGCTCGAGGCGCTCGAGAAGCTCATCGCCGATCACGGCTACTACCCGTACCGGGCGGAGGCCGGCGAGCTCGACGCCCGGAAGGCCGACGGATCGCTTGATGCGCTGTTCGTCAGCCTGATGCACGCCCGACTCAACGAGTGGCTGAACCTGGCCGATGAGCGCCTCCGCCCGACCGGCAAGCGGCTCTACTTCATGCTCGGCAACGACGACCCGGCGGAGCTGCGATCGCTCCTTGACGACGCGCCATGGGGCGTCCACGACGAGGGCCGAGTGGTCATGATCGACGACGACCACGAGATGATCTCGCTCGGCTATTCGAACATCACCCCGTGGCACAGCCACCGCGAGATGACCGAGGAAGGCCTGGCCGGGGCGATCGCCGACATGGCGGCCAGGCTGCAGGCGCCGGAGCGGTCGATCGTCAACGTCCACGTGCCGCCGTTCGGGAGCGGCCTCGACGAGGCACCCGTCCTCGATGCGAACCTGAACGTCCAGACCTCCGTCGGCCAGGTCAAGTTCGCGCCGGTCGGGAGCACCGCGGTCCGCGACGCGCTCCTGACGATCCAGCCGCTGCTCGGATTGCACGGACACATCCACGAGTCGGGGGGCATCCGCCGGCTGGGCCGGACGATCGCCATCAATCCGGGCTCGGACTACGGGACCGGCGTCCTCAACGGAGCGATCATGACCCTCGAGCGGGACAAGGTCGCGGCCCACCAGCTCGTCCGGGGTTGACATGACCCGAGCCCGGCCGGAGGGACTGCTCGTCGCCATCGACGTCGGCACATCCGGGGCGCGGGCCGCGGCGCTGGACCTCGACGGCCGACGCATCCTGGAGGCGCGCCGGAGCTACCCGACGGCCGCGCCTCGGCCGGGGTGGGCGGAGCAGGACGCGCGCTCGTGGCGATCCGCGGCCGTCGGAGCCCTGGCCGATCTCGTCCGTCGTCTCCAGGCCGAGGGCCTCGGTCTTGCCGGCGACGTGCGCGCGATCGGGCTGACCGGCCAGTGCCCGTCGGTCGTCCTGGTCGATCGGCGCGGGCGGCCGGTGACAAGCGGACTGATCTACCGCGACAACCGAGCGGTCGCCGAAGCGACGGCCATGCGCGAGCGCTTCGGCGACGAGGCGATCCACGCCCGGACCGGTCACCTGCCGTCGAGCTTCCACATCGCCCCGAAGCTGCTCTGGCTGCGCGAGCACCAGCCGGCGGCGTTCGGCCGGGCCGCGCTCGCCCTCCAGCCGCGCGACCTGGTCGCCCTCGACCTGACCGGCATCGCCGCGACCGACGGGACGCACGCCGGGGCGACGCTCGTGTACGACCTGCGCGCGGGCGGGTGGGATCCCCGGATGCTCGACGACCTGGGCCTGGACCGGTCGCTCTTCCCGGAGATCCTGGCGTCGAGCGCGGTCGTCGGTGGGTTGCGGGCCGCCGTGGCCGCGCGGGTGGGCCTGCCGGTCGACCTGCCGGTGATCGTCGGCGGGGCGGACAGCCAGGCCTGCGCGCTCGGGGCCGGGGTGATCGCGCCCGGACCGGTGAGCGAGATGGCCGGTTCGTCGACCTGCCTCAATGCGGCCGTCCGCGAACCGCTCGACGTCCTCGCCGTGACCCACTACCCGCACGTGATCCCGGGCCCGTTCACGACGGAGACCGGGATCAACACCACGGGAGCCGCGGTGGCCTGGCTCGCTGGTCTGGCCTACGCCGGTCGGTCCGGGCGGCCGACGGCGGCCGACTACGCCCGCCTCGACGACGAAGCCGGGGCGATCCCGCCGGGCGCGGACGGGGTCGTCGCCCTGCCCGTCCTCGGCGACGGCGAGCGGACGGATCCCGAGCTGCGCGGTGCCTTCGCGGGACTGTCGCTCCGTCACGGCCGGGCGGTGCTGGCGCGCGCGGTCCTCGAGGGGGTCGCGTTCGCCATCGCCGACCAGCTCGACCTCCTCCGTCGAGGCGGGGCGCCGGTCACCGAGCTGCGCGTGTCGGGCGGCGACGCCCGCCTCGGGACTTGGACGCGGATCAAGGCCGACGTGCTGGGCATCCCGGTCCGGACGGTCCCCGGCGACGCCGCCGTCACCGGGGTCGCGATGCTGGCCGGTCTGGGTGCCGGGGTGTACCGCGATCCGGTCGAGGCGATCACCCGCTGCACCCGGACCGAACCGCCGATCGAGCCGGACGCCGGCGCCCGACCGGCCTACGACGAGGCGCTGGGCGCATATCGCAGGCTGGCCGCATCCGGCGCGGTCCGGGGAGGTTGACGATGGACGTCCGGCTCGGGATCAACACCTGTTTCGCGGTCAAGCGCTGGCCGCTCGTCGACGATTGGGTCCCGATCGTCCGGGAGCGGCTGGGCCTGTCGCTCGTCCAGCATTCGTTCGACCTCGTGCCGGCGGGCTCGAGCGCGGACGATGCCGCGGCGCTGGCGCGGACGGCGACCGCCGCGGGCATCGAGATCCACTCGACGTTCACCGGTCTGGCGGCCTATTCGGACAACCTGCTCCTGGGACCCGACTCGGCCGGGCGCGCCGCCGCGGCGAACTGGTTCCGCTGGGCCATCGATTGGACTGCCGCGGTGGGCGGGGTGGCGACCGGCGGCCACGTCGGAGCCTTCAGCGTCCCGGACTGGACGTCGCCGGCGCGGCGCGCGGCCCGCTGGGCGGAGCTGCAGGCGTCCCTTCGCGACCTGTCGGGCGCGGCGTCGCGCGCGGGTCTCGAGTACGTCATGGTCGAGAACCTGGCCGCTGCACGCGAGCCGTCGACCATGGCGATGATCAGAGAGCTGCTGACCAGCGGCGACGATGGAAGCGTGCCGGTCCGGCTGTGCCTCGACGTCGGTCACATGTGCGTGCCCGGGTCGACCGGTCCGGACCGAGATCCGTACGCCTGGCTGGTCGAGCTCGGCTGGGCGGCTCCCGTCGTGCAGCTCCAGCAATCCGACGCCGATGGCGACCACCACTGGCCGTTCACGGCGGAGCGCGATGCGGTCGGCAGGATCGATGCCGACCGGGTGCTGGCCGCGCTCGAGGCCGGCGGCGTCGACACGACGGCCCTCATCCTCGAGGTCATCCCCGCCTTCGAGCAGGATGATGACACGGTCCTCGACGACCTGGTCGCCTCCGTCGAGTACTGGCGTGAGGCGCTCGTCCGCAACGGCCTCGGCGAGGGCTGAGGGGTCGGACGAGGGCGGTCGCTAGCGGCGCGCCTCCTCGGGCGTCTCGTACCAGCGGATCCGCTCACCGACGCGTGCGCGCGCCTTCCAGCCCAGCGACTTCGGAGCGGCCTCGAGGTCGCCGAGCAGCGCCTCCACCTGGGCACCGACGGCGAACGGCGGGTCGGGGATCGGCGCGGTGGCCCACTGCTCGGCGACCGCCCGGAGGTTGCGTTCGACCGTGTGGCAGAAGCCCCAGTCGGCACCGAGGACGGACCGGAGGCGGACCAGATCGATCGGCGCCGGGGTCCCGTCGGCTCCGACGGCTGCCGACAACCGACCGACCGCAGCGAGCGGGTGGTCGGCCAGCAGGCAGATCGCGTCGCCGAGGTCCTTCCGGTTCGTCTCCCAGATCTGCAGCTTGGTCAACAGCAGGTCGGCGAGGTCGAGGGTGGGCCCGTCGGTCGCGAGCCGGCCCTTGAGGTCGAGGGTGTGGGACATCTCCAGCCGATCGATCACGATGTCGACCGACCATCGGCCGTCCGGCGCCGAGTAGACCAGCCGCTGCGCCCCGTGGATCGCGTTGAACAGCTTGTCCCCGACGTAGCCGGCGGCATCGAGCAGGCGTCGCAGCGCTGAGACGTCCTTGTCGTGCGCCACGAGGTCGAAGTCCCGATAGGTCCGCTCGTACGGCGGACGCGAGGCGGTCGGCGACTGGATCCGGATGGCCAGCCCGCCCATGAGTCGGACCCGGAGTCGGCCGTCGATCACCGACCCCATCAACCGGAGCGCCTCCGCCTCGACCTCGGCGGCCGAGGCTGTTGGCGGCGCGTCCGGCGGCGGTTCGTCCGGCGGCGGTTCGTCCGGCGGCGGTTCGTCCGGCGGC
>JADGQI010000120.1 GCA_017881905.1 Chloroflexota bacterium | reverse complement strand
GGCTCGACCCAGCTCCGGGATCGCTCGACGGCGCGGTGCCAGCCGTGGAGCAGCCGGCCGCGACGGTCGGCCGCCATCGCCGGTTCGAACAGCCGGTCGATCTCCCGCTCCGCCGCGAACGCAGCGGGTGAGCCCCACCAGCCGACGGCCAGCCCGGCCAGCGCCCCCGCCCCGATGGCGGTGGTCTCGACCTGGACCGGCCGCTCGACCGGGACCTCGAGCAGATCGGCCTGGAACTGGCAGAGGCGATCGTTCCGGGACGCGCCGCCATCCACCCGCAGGACGTCCAGCGTGAGCGAGGCGTCCGTGCGCATAGCCTCGACCACGTCCGAGACCTGATAGGCCATCGCATCGATGGCGGCTCGGGAGATCTCGGCCAGTCCTGTCCCGCGGGTCAGGCCGACCAGGGTGCCCCGGGCATACGCATCCCAGTACGGAGCACCGAGCCCGACGAACGCCGGCACCAGGTAGACGCCACCCGTATCGGTGACCGTGTCCGCCAGGGCGGCGATCTCGGCGGCGTCACGGCCGGCGCGCAGCCCGTCGCGCAGCCACTGGACCGCCGCTCCGGCCACGAACGCCGAACCCTCCAGGGCGTATGCCATGGGTTGACCTTGCCCGAGCCGCCACGCGATCGTCGTGAGCAGACCGCTGGTCGAGCGGACCGGTCGCTCGCCGGTGTTCATCACGAGGAACGCCCCGGTTCCGAACGTGGCCTTCGTGGCGCCCGGCTCGTAGCAGGCCTGGCCGAACGTGGCCGCCTGCTGGTCGCCCGCGCAGCCGGCGATCGGGATCGCGGCTCCAAGCAGGCCGGCGTCGGTCGATCCGTAGACCTCGGACGAGGACCGGACCTCCGGGAGGAGGGCCATCGGAACGCCGACGAGCGCGCACAGCTCGTCATCCCACGCCCCGCGGTGGATGTCGAACAGGAGGGTCCGGCTGGCGTTGGACACGTCGGTCGCGTGCACCCGGCCGCCCGTCAGCCGCCAGATCAGGAACGAATCGACGGTCCCGAACGCGAGCTCGCCGCGCTCGGCTCGGACGCGTGCGCCGGGGACCCGATCGAGGATCTCCGCGATCTTCGGGCCGCTGAAGTACGCATCGAGGGGCAGGCCCGTCCGCGCCTCGAACAGGGACGCATGGCCCGCGGCGCGCAGGGCGTCACAGCGCGCGGCGGTCACCCGGCTCTGCCAGACGATCGCATTCGCGATCGGACGACCCGTCGCTCGCTCCCAGACGATCGTCGTCTCGCGCTGGTTCGTGATCCCGACCGCGGCGATGCTCGATGGCTCGACGCCGGACTCGGACAGCACGCGCCGGGCGCTTCCGAGCTGGGTGGACCAGATCGCCTCCGGGTCGTGCTCGACCTCGCCGGGCGCGGGGAAGATCTGCGGAAGCTCCTCCGAGGCCGTCGCGCGGATCCGGCCATGCCGGTCCAGGAGGATCGCCCTCGACGACGTCGTGCCCTGGTCGAGTGCCAGGATGAACGGCTCCCGCGTGGGAGTCATCGAGCGGGAGCGGGGACGTCGTACTCGCGATGGGCCGCGGTCAGGTAGTCGGCGGTCGCGGCGGCCCGGTCGTCGTCGGACCAGCCAAGCTCGGCGGCCATCAGGTCGGCGACCCGGGGCAGAATCGACGCCCCACGATCCGCGCGTTCCTGGGCGAGCCTGGTCCGCCGCGAGAGGACGTCGTCGAGGGTCAGCGCGCCCTCCGACCGGACGGCCCGGACCACCTCGACCTCGAGCTGGGAGATATCGGGTGCGAGCTGTCGAAGCAGGTCGAGCTCACGCCCGAGAGCCACGACGTCGGTGGCCTCCGTTCCGTGCCGGTCGACCAGGCGCCTCATCCCGACGGGATCCATGCCCGTCTCCGTGGCCAGGCGGGCCGCCAGGGCGTCGAGCTCGACCCGGGGCGCCGCCCCGAGCAGCGTCAGCTCCTCCGTCGCCGATGGTCGGCTGCGGGCCAGGTCGGTCCCGATCGCCGCATCGACGGTCTGGGCGGCCATGACCCGATAGGTCGTGTACTTGCCCCCGCCGATCCGGACCAGGCCGTTGGGGTCGGTCCGGATGCGGTGCTCGCGGGAGGCCTTGACGGTCGAACCGGGGCGGCCACCGGGGTCCGCCGCTAGCGGTCGCAGGCCGGTGTACGCCCCGACCAGGTCGGACCTGGTGAGATCGATATCGAGCGTGGCGTTGACGTTGCGCAGGATCTCGTCGACCTCGCCCGTCGACGGGGTCGGACGATCGGGCGGTCCGTCATCGTCGAGGTCGGTCGTCCCGATGACCCATCGGTCCGGCCACGGGACCAGGAAGCAGACCCGGCCGGGGATCCGGAGGGTCAGCCCGTGGGCGCTCGGGATACGATCTCGTGCCACGACCAGGTGGGTGCCGCGGCTCGGCCGGATCCGCGCCGCATCCGCCGCGCCGGGGAACGGCCCGTCGGCTCGCCCGGACCAGACGCCGGTAGCATCGACGACCCGCTCGGCGAGGACGTCGAATTCGATCCTGGTGAGCTCGTCGCGGACGGTCGCGCCCGCGATCCGGCCGTCGCGCTCGATCGGCCGGGTGGCGACGACCTTGGTCAGCGGGAGCGCGCCCCGATCCCGAGCGGTGCGTGCCACGGCCAGCGTGTAGCGGGCGTCGTCCTCCTGCCCGTCGTGATACACGAACGCGCCGCGCAGCCGCTCCCGCCGGAGGACCGGCGTCGAATCGAGGGCCTCGTCGATCGACAGGTGGCGGTGCCGCCCTCCGTCGGACGCGGCGCCGAGCAGGTCGTACAGGGTCAGGCCAGCATCGAAGAAGGGCCGCGTCAGCGGACCGCCGTAGATCGGGAACAGGAACGGTTCGAGCCGGACCAGGTGCGGCGCGAGCCGGAGGAGCCGGCGTCGCTCGGCGAGAGCCTCCCGGACGAGGCTGATCCGGAACTGCTCGAGGTAGCGCAGCCCGCCGTGGATCAGCCGTGACGAGCGACCGCTGGTCCCGACCGCGTAGTCGTCGCGCTCGACGAGCGCTGCACGCAGGCCGCGACTCGCGGCATCGAGGAGGATGCCCGAGCCGGTGATGCCGCCGCCGACCACCAGCAGGTCCCAACGTTCGGAGGCGAGCAGCTCGAGGTCGCGCCGCCGCTCGGCCAGGACGGCGGTCATCGATCTGGGGGTCGTCGGACCAGCCGGACCAGGACGAGGGCCGTACCGACGACGAGGATGGCGATCAGGAGCGGGGTCCGGAACACGATGCGTTGCGCGTCGGCCGGCAGCAGACTGGTCGCGACCGCAAGGCCGAGCACGATCCCGACGACCGCGACGGCGACCAGGACGACCTGCCGGAGCCCGACGGCTCCCGCCCGCTCAGCCACGGTCGGCCTCCGGGGGGATGCCGATGGGTGCCACCAGGACCCGACCCGCCAGGGCGGCGCCGCGCTTGCTCAGAAGGCCCGTCTTCGGCCGGTGGAACGTCACGGTGAGATCGGCTCGGACGGCCGGGTCGGACGGCTCGCCGCTGGTCAGGTCGACCGCCGTCGGCGTGTCGACCGCGACGACCGGGACCTGGACCTCGCGCGCTCGGCGGACGAGGTCGACGGCCGAGCGGATCGGCTCGCGGAGCGCGCCGCGCACGCCCGTCCCGAGCAGGGCGTCGACGACGACGGCGGCGCGCTCGATCCCCTGGGCCACGATCGCAACGTCGCGCGAGCTCGCGGCGTGGATCCGGTTCACCGCCGGCTCGGCGGCCAGCCGATCCCAATTCCGGGCGGCCTCGGCCGTCCGGGGCCGGTTCTCCGCCGACACGAGGACGGCGACCACCGCCAGCCCCGACCGCGCGAGCTTCCGCGCCGCGACGAACCCGTCCCCGCCGTTGTTCCCGGGGCCGCACAGGACGAGGATCGGCCCGATCTCGAGTCGCTCCTGATCGGCCGCGACCGCCCGGACCGCGGCCGCGACGGCGACCCCGGCGTGCTCCATCAACCGGCCCGGCGGGACGCCCATCGCCTGGGCGCGCCGGTCGGCACCGGTCATCGCCTCCGCGCCCATCGGCGCCCGATCGCGGGTCGCCGACCAGCGTCGGCCCAGCTCGCGCAGATCGGCGGTCATGATGGTCGGATCGTCGGCAGGGAGCGGGTCCGCGGTCGATGGCTCGGCGGACGTCTTCACGCCACACAGCGTAGCCCAGTCACCGGGCCGACGAGGCCGGCCCTCAGGCGGGCGGCAGGCGAGCCCGCGACGATGG
>JADGQI010000016.1 GCA_017881905.1 Chloroflexota bacterium | reverse complement strand
GTCACGATCCCGTCGCCGATCATCACCGCGTCGCGGGGATCGGCGCCGACCGCCCGGGCGGCCTCGACCAGGAGCAGCGGTGCCGGCTTGCCGATCGAGATCGGCGTCACGCCGGAGGCGGTCTCGACGGCGGCGACCATCGACCCGGCGCCCGGCATCAGGCGGTGCTCGGTCGGATAGACCGGATCGCGGTTCGTGACGACGAACAGCGCGCCCGCCCGGGCCGCGTCCGTAGCGACCGCCAGGCGCTCGTAGGTGACGTCCGGGTCGAGCCCCACCACGACGGCGTCGGGGCGGCCGGCAGCTTCGAACCCGTCGATGCCCGCGGCGATCGAGCGCGCTGCCGCGTCGGCGGCCGAGACCACCTCGAACCCGAGGTCCTCCAGCTCGCGGCGCATCCCCGATCCGCCGAAGGCGAGGACGCGCCGGGGACGGGGCACCTGCTCGGCCAGCCACAGCGCGGTGGCCCGCGGCGAGCTGACGACCCGCTCCGGGGTCACCGGTGCGCCCATCGCCGCGAGGCGAGCAACGTAGTCGGCCCGGTAGTGCATCGAGTTGTTCGTGACGTAGACGACGTCGTCGCCCTTCGCAGCGCGGTCGCTCAGCACCGCGGCAACGCCCGGGACAGGCGCAGTGCCGCGATAGACCACGCCGTCGAGGTCGACCAGGAGGAGCACCGACGCATCGTATCCGGGCCGGCCCGCGACGTGGGACGATGGCCGGGTGACAACCCCGACCCGTTCGGCCCGCGATCGTCGCCCCGACCATGCCGACCCGCTCGCCGGGACCGAGCGGATGATCATCGACGGATCGAATCTGCTCCACGCACTCGGGCGAGGCAAGGGCCGCCCGGCGCCGGCCGCGACCCTGGTCGGTCGGTTGCGGGCCGTCATCCCCGCTCCGATCCGGATCGAGCTGATCTTCGATGGGCCGCCCGACCGCGGCCTGCACGGGACACGGATCGCGTCCGGGCTGACCGTCCGCCACAGTGGCTCGATGTCGGCCGACCGGCTCATCGAGCGCCTCGTCGCCGAGGCGATCGGCACCGGCGGGACGCCCGACGCGGCGCACGCGGCCGGCGACGCGATCCTGGTGATCACCGACGACATCGAGCTGGGCCAGCGCGTCCGGCGGCGGGGCGGGCGAAGTGCAGGCGCGGTCTGGCTCACCCGACGGCTCGATCGTGGCGTCCTGAGCGCCCCGAGCGCCGGACGCCCGCGGCCGCCGAAGCCGAGCCCAGGGCACGGCGTCGCGGGGGGCGGAGAGGACCCCGATGCCGATCCCGACCGACGCGGCTGGCAGCCCGGTCGCGGGGCGACGAAGAAGACCGGGAATCCGAAGCGCGGCCGACCACGCCGGAACGGCGGTCCCGGCTAGAATGCCGCCGTGAGCATCATCGACCAGCTCGGCCAGATCTGGAATCAGATCCTCGACCTGACCGCGAAGTTCGTCGTCCCCGACTGGGGTGCGCTGATCGGGCTGCTCCCGCTCTTCGTGCTCGTCGGTGTCATCGGCCCGCTGATCAGCCTGATCGTGCTCGTCTGGGTCATCTACATGATCCGCAAGCCGCGCCCGAAACTCAAGATCGACGAGGGCCCCCGAGCCGCCCCGCTCGATGTCGCTGGACAGCCGGTCTATCCGACCGGCTACCCCTACTGCGCGCGGGACGGCCTGATCTACCCCAGCGGCTCGACGGTCTGCGACGGCTGCCAGGACGAGCTCGTCGTGACCTGCCCGAAGTGCGGCATCGGCCGCCAGGCCCGGATCGACACCTGCGAGAACTGCGGCCTGATCCTGCGGATCGACAAGAACGCCCAGACCCGTCACCTCCAGCCGGCGGGCCCGCCCCCAGGCGGCGCGGCGGCGGCGTGATGGCCCAGCTGGCCCAGCTCCTGTTCTCGGTCGGCGTCGTCGTCGTCGCGTTGACCTTCGCGGCGCATGTCGGCCATGCCGTGATGCTCGCCAATGGACGCCGCACCCTGCCGAGGCTGGCCGCGGCGCCGCAACCCGCCTTCGCCGGAGTCGTCAGCGGTTCGTTCGCCGAACAGGCCGCGCAGCGGCCGGGCCGGGAGACGATCGAGCCGACCAGTCCGCTGTCGGGCGTCTCGACCGGGCTCGGCTGGGTGGCGGTCGCACTGCTCGGGATGTCCCTCGTGTTCCGGGCGCTGTCGGTCGGTCGCGGGCCGTGGGGCAACATGTTCGAGTTCACGGTCGCCTTCGGGTTCACGATCCTGCTCGGCTATCAGCTGCTCGAGCGGCGCTACCCCATCCGTTCGCTCGGGTTCATCCCGTTCGGGGTGGCCCTGACGCTGCTCCTCTACGCGAGCAGCCTCCCGAACGAGGTCAAGCCGCTCGTCCCGGCGCTCCAGAACGCACCGCTGCTGACGATCCACGTCGGGATGGCCGTGACCGCCTACGGCATCTTCGCCACGGCCTTCGCGGCCGGGGTCGGCTATCTGGTCCAGGGACAGCACGACCGGTTCAGCTGGCTGCCGACCCACAAGGTCCTCGACGAGGTCGCCTACCGGTCGGTCATCATCGGCTTCCCGATCTTCGCGACCATGATCATCCTCGGCTCATGGTGGGCGTCGATCGCCTGGTCGCGGTACTGGGGCTGGGACCCGAAGGAGACCGCCGCGCTCGTGACGTGGCTCGTCTATGCCGTCTATCTCCACGCCCGCAACCAGAAGGCCTGGGCCGGTCGACCGGCGGCCCTGCTCCTGGTGGTCGGGTTCGGGATGGTCCTGGTGACCTACTCCGGCAGCCTCTGGTTCTCGGGCCTGCACGCTTACTCCGGCCTGTAGCGGCCCGAGGCGAGGTCAGATGCCCCTCCGCAGCGCAGACTGGTGGCAGCGCGGCGTCATCTACCAGGTCTACCCGCGGAGCTTCGCCGACAGCGATGGCGACGGGGTCGGCGACCTGCCCGGGATCACCGCCCACCTCGACCACCTCGAGGCGCTCGGGGTGGACGCGCTGTGGCTGTCGCCGATCTACCCTTCGCCGGGCCTCGACGTCGGCTACGACGTGTCCGACCACGCGGCGATCGATCCCCTCTTCGGCACGATGGCCGACCTCGATCGCCTCGTCGCCGAGGCCCACGATCGGGGGATCGCGCTCATCCTCGATCTCGTCCTCAACCACACCAGTGATCAGCACGCCTGGTTCGAGGACTCGCGCTCGAGCCGGACGAGTGAGCACGCCGACTGGTACCTGTGGCGCGACCCGGCCGGCTGGCGGCGCGGCAAGCCCATCCCGCCGAACAACTGGCAGTCGCTATTCGGCGGCGGTGCCTGGCAGTGGGAGCCGCGCCGCGAGCAGTTCTACATGCACATCTTCCTGGTCGAGCAGCCCGACCTGAACTGGCGCAACCCAGCCGTCAGGACGGCCCAGCTGGACATGATCCGGGGCTGGCTCGCGCACGGGGTCGACGGCTTCCGGCTCGACGTCTACGACGCGTTCTTCAAGGACGCGTCGTTCGCGTCGAACCCGCCGCTGGTTCCCCAACCGAGGGGCCTGGCAAGACTGCGTGGCTGGAATCGCCAGCTCCACGTCAACGACAAGGACCAGCCCGAGCTGCACGACTTCCTGGCTGAGCTGCGGGCGATCGTCGACGAGGTCCCGGGTCGGATGACCGTCGGCGAGCCGCTTGAGGTGGCACCGCAGATCGCCGCAGGCCACGCCGGGCCGCGCCACCTCATCTTCGACTTCGATCTGCTCAAGCAACCGTGGAAGGCCGACGCGCTGGCCGACGCGATCGACGAGCGCGAGGCGGCGTTCGGGCCGTCCCGCTGGCCCGCCGTCGTCCTGTCGAACCACGACCAGCCACGCCAGGCGACCCGGTACGCCAGGGGCCCCGAGCGCGACGCCGTGGCCAAGGCCGCGGCGGTCCTCCTGCTGACCTTGCGCGGCACGCCGTTCCTGTACTACGGCGAGGAGATCGGGCTCGGCGACATCCACGTCCCGCGCAAGGAGATCGTCGACCCGCCGGCTCGACGCTTCTGGCCCTTCACGCAGTTGTGGTGGAACCGCGACCAATGCCGCGCGCCGATGCCCTGGACCGACGGCCCGAACGGTGGATTCACGACCGGCCGACCGTGGCTGCGGATGGCTCCCGATCTCGCGACCCGGAACGTCGCGAGCCAGTCGGCGGACCCGGACTCCGTCCTGTCGGCGTACCGACGGCTGCTCGCCGTGCGCCGTGCGCTCATCGCGCTCCAGACCGGTTCCTTCCGCTGGGTCGTCCGGGCCCGGGGCGGGGTCCTCGCCTACCGTCGCGACGCCCCGGGCGAGGCGGTCCTCGTCGCGATCAACCTCAACGCCGAGCCCGCCACGGTCGCGCTCGAGGACCCGGCCACCGCGGCGCTGACCTGGCAGCCGGCCTACTCGACCGTCGGGGAGGATCGCACCCCGCTCGACGGAGCGACCCTCGACCTCCTCCCACGCGAAGCGGTCATCCTGCGGGCCCCGCTGAGCGTCTGAGACCGGCTCAGCGTCCCAGGCCGGTGCGACCGTCAGCTGGTCAGGGTCACCTTGCTCAGGTTCCGGGGGGCTTCGGGATCGAGGCCGCGCGCTCGCGTCAGGTGGTAGGCGTAGAGCTGCCCGGGGACGATCGAGACGATCGGCCGGAGCCACTCCGGGATGTCCGGCGGTAGGGCGATCGACCGTGTGCCGACCGCCCGGATCGCCGCCGAGTCCGACAGGACGAGGAGGTCGGCGCCGCGATCCCGCAACCGGGTGAGCAGCTCGACCATCCCCGCCGAGGCGACCCCCTCGGGGACGACCGCGAGGACGGGCACACCGGTCCCGACGAGGGCGACCGGACCGTGCTGGAAGTCCGCCGCGGAGTACGGGTCGGCGAACACCCGGGCGAGCTCCTTGAGCTTGAGCGCCCATTCGCGCGCCGTGGCGTACTCATAGCCCCGCCCGAGGACGAGGCAGCGGTCGGCGCCGGCGAGCTCGCCGGCGATCTGCTCGACCTCCGGCTCGACGGTCAGCGCCAGCGCGAGCGCGTCCGGGATCGCCGCCAAGGCTGCCCGCGAATCGGCCTCGTCGAGGAGCTCCGCGGACAACCGGGCGATCGCCAGGAGCGAGGTCGTGTACGTCTTGGTCGCGGCGACAGCACGCTCGGGTCCGGCGGCGAGCGCGATCACGTACTCGGCCGCCGTGGCGAGCGGGCTGTCCGGATCGTTCGTGATCGCCAACGTCGGGACGTGCTGTCGGCGACCCGCGTCCACCACCCCGACGACGTCCGGTGATGCGCCCGACTGGCTGATGCCCACGACGAGGGCCCGAGCGAACCGCGGTACCACACCGTAGAGCGACAGGATCGACGGGGTCGCCAGGGCCACGGGCAAGCGATGGACCGTGCCGAGGAGGTACTGGGCGTAGATGGCCGCATGGTCCGAGGTGCCCCGCGCCGCGATCACCACGTGGTCGATCGGCTCCGCGCGCAGCCGGGCGACCAGGGCGTCGATCGCCGGGCGGCTCGAGGCGAGCTGGCGCTCGGCCGCGGCGGGCTGCTCGAGGATCTCATCGCGCAAGGTCACGGTGGCATCGTTCTCACGGGGCGTCGGTCCATCCTAGACGCGAGCACCAACGGGCGCGTCTCGGCCGCGGCGTGACCGGATGGCGCACCATTCGACGCTGGTCGCGCGTCGACCACACGCCGGTGCGACACTGAGCCGACGTCGACCGAACGGAGTGCGCCCGTGACCCGACCGATGGATCCGCCCGACGTGCCGCCTGCGGCGCTGCCGCGCGCGGCGGGCTCGACGCGGACGCGCCGCACCGTGACCGAGTCCGTCCGCGCCAGGCTCGGACCGCTCTACCGACGCACCCGCGACATCGCCTTGACGCCCGTCTACGCGTTCTACGTCACTCGGCTCGAGGCGGCCGTCATGGCCCATCCGCGACCGGCACACGTCGCCGTGATCATGGACGGCAACCGCCGCTGGGCCACGGCCGAAGGCCTGGACGACCCGGGAGCGGGTCACCGGGCGGGCGCGGAGAAGGCACTCGAGCTCATCGACTGGTGCGCCGGTCTCGGGATCCGCGAGATCACCCTGTGGGCCCTCTCGATCGAGAACCTCGAACGCCCGGAGCAGGAGGTCGGGACGATCACCGAGGTCGCCGCCGACGCCATCGCCGCGATCGCCGAGGGCCGGCGCAAGACCAGGCTCCCCATCCACCTGAGGGTCATCGGGCGGCGGGATCTGTTGCCGGAGGGGCTCGCGGCCGTGGTCGAACAGTCGGCCGCCCTGTCGCGCGAGGATGGCGCGATGGCGGTCACGATCGCCCTCGCCTACTCCGGTCGGGACGAGCTGCTCGAGGCCTTCCGGGCGACCGTCCGGGACGCCGTCGACGCCGGGACGCCACCCGCCGAGATCCCGGACGCCCTGACCGCCGATGCCCTGGCCGCCCACCTCTACACCCACGGCTCGAGCGACCCGGACCTGATCATCCGGACCTCCGGCGAGGTGCGCCTGTCCGGCTTCCTGCCGTGGCAGAGCGTCTACGCCGAGTACCACTTCGCCGAGGCCTACTGGCCCGCCTTCCGCGAGATCGACTTCCTCCGCGCCATCCGCACGTACCAGCAGCGCGCCCGTCGCTTCGGCCGGTAGCGCTGCGCCTTCACCGCCGCTTGCTCGCCCGGCCCGAGCCGACCGCACGTCGCTCGCCGAGCTGAGCGCAACGGAGCCTCGTCGGGCTGAGCGCCAGCAGAGCCCGATCCAGTTCTTGCCGGTCAACCACGACACGAGCGTTGGTCACGAGCCGCGGCCACGAACCGGGACCAGCGACGGTGCCGACAGACGGGCCGCCCCTCTCGACGATACCGCTCATCTGTTCGCAATGGCCCGACAGCGGTCCACCCTGAAGCACCCGCCGATGGCCCCGGTCCCGGTCCTCACTCGAAGCGCTGGCAGACCCGGCGGACCGCACCTATCCACACCGTTTCCACGCCGGGATCAGGGTCGTCCACGCTCCCAGCGCGCTTGTCCACCTCCAGGGGCCATTTCGTCCACAGGCACATCATGTAGCGGTCGGTAGCCCGAACGTACCACTACATCTTGTGTTTTCGGCTTGACGCCCATCCGCGTCGAGCGGTACAGTAGACGAGTCGTTCGCTTGCTGGGAGTCACGGCCCGGACCGCCGCTCGGATCGCCGCATCGCGACCCGACGTACACTCGGGAACCCGCCCCGAACGGCCTATCGATGGAGGCACGGTCGCAGCTACGGTCCCAGACCAGCCTCGCCACCCTCGGACCGGGATCCGAGACCACAGGCCTCGTGCCTGATCCGCGCCCCCGCTACCCAACCCGGCCGCACCGATCGCGGCCGAGGCCACAGATCGCCGCTCCGCGGATGCGGGTCGGCGCCGCATCGCCGCCGATGAACGCGGCACCGAGCACCGGCCCCCGAAGCCCCCATCAGCCCAGCGACATCGTCGGAGGAGAGAGCACAGATGGCCCGAGCCGTCGTCCAGGGAGTCCAGGTCATGGATCAGCCCGTCAGGAAGAGCGCCAAGGACAAGAGCGGAGCCCGTAACTACGGACCGTACGGGGTCAGCTTCAACGGCCAGAACCCCGATGGGACGCCGGCCGCTGGCCTGACCTTCGAGCGCCGCTGGACACGACCCGGCGTCCACCCCTACGACGAGATCCGCTGGGAGACCCGGACCGCGGCCATCGGCAACGAGTCGGGCAAGCTCGTCTTCGAGCAGAAGGACGTCGAGGTCCCGGAGTCGTGGAGCCAGCTCGCGACCAATGTCGTCGTGAGCAAGTACTTCCGCGGCCATCTCAATACGCCCGAGCGGGAGACGAGCGTCCGCCAGCTGATCGATCGGGTCGTCAACACGATCGCGGCCTGGGCGGAGACGCAGCACTACTTCGCGACCGACGAGGACCTGCGCGCCTTCCAGGCCGAGCTGACCCACCTGCTCGTCCACCAGAAGATGAGCTTCAACTCGCCGGTCTGGTTCAACGTCGGGATCGAGCCGCGCCCGCAGTGCTCGGCCTGCTTCATCAACTCGGTCCAGGACTCGATGAGCTCGATCATGGACCTGGCCAAGACCGAGGCGATGCTGTTCAAGTTCGGCTCTGGCGCGGGCAGCAACCTGTCCCCCATCCGGTCGGCCAGGGAGAAGATGTCGGGCGGCGGCACGGCGTCCGGCCCGGTCAGCTTCATGAAGGGCTACGACGCCTTCGCCGGCGTGGTCAAGTCGGGCGGCAAGACCCGCCGCGCGGCCAAGATGGTCATCCTCGACGCGGATCATCCGGACGTCCTCGACTTCATCGACTCGAAGATGCTCGAGGAGAAGAAGGCCTGGGCGCTGATCGAGATGGGCTACGACCCGAGCTTCACGGGTGAGGCCTATGGCTCGGTCTACTTCCAGAACGCGAACCACAGCGTCCGGGTGACCGACGACTTCATGAAGGCCGTGGTCGACGGTACGGACTGGACCACCCACGCGGTCGTCGACGGGGCCCCGATGGGCACCTACAAGGCGCGCGACATCTTCCGCCGGATGGCCGATGCGGCCCATCTGTGCGGGGACCCGGGCATCCAGTACGACACGACGATCAACGACTGGCACACCAGCGCGAACTCGGACCGGATCTACGCGAGCAATCCGTGCTCCGAGTACATGTTCCTCAACGACACCGCCTGCTTCGCCCCGGAGACCCGGATCAGCACGCCGGACGGCCTGCGCACGGTCGAGGAGCTCTACTTGGCCCAGGAGCGGGGCGAGTCCGTCCAGGTCACGACGGACCTCCACGGCGAGCAGGATCACCGCCGGATGGCGGCTCATCGGGCGGCCCTGGTGACGCTCGTCGGCGATCGCCAGGTCTATCGGATGACGCTGGCCGACGGGCGCTCGATCCGGGCGACCGGGGACCATCGGTTCCTGACCGACAACGGCGAGTGGAAGCGGGTCGACCAGCTGACCCCGGAGGTCGACCGGGTCGCGGTCCGCGAGTCGGGCAACACCGTCCGCTTCGAATCGTCCGCGAAGGACGTCCGACGCTGGCAGATGCTCGGCTGGATGAGCGCCGACGGGGTGTTCACCGGGGACGTCGCCGCGCTCGCGTTCGGATCGACCGAGCAGGTCACCGCCCAGGCGATGACCGAGGAGCTGGACACCCTGCTGGCCGAGGCGCATGACGGCGAGGACACCGTCAAGGACCTCGAGCGCGACGTGCTCGGGGTGACCGCCTCGTCGGCTGCGAACGCGCTCGGCGGCGCCGACGACGGCGGATCGACCGCCGTGTCGACCGGTCGTCGGGCGAACGTGTCGGTCCATCCCAACGGCACGATCGCCGTGTCGACCCGCTCCGGTGCCCTCGTCCGGATGCTCGACGATCGCTACGGCCTGCGTGCCACCGCGGCCGCCGCTCGGCGGGACGTGCCGACCGAGATCCATCGGATCCCCGAGGACCTCAAGGTCGCCTACCTCCAGGGCCTGTACTCGGCTGACGCGACCGTTCGCACCGCGGGCGGCGCCGCCGGACCCGAGATCACCCTCGCCTCGACCGCCCCGGAGCTCGTCCGATCGGTCCAGCTCGTCCTGGCCGACCTCGGCATCGCCAGTCGGATCGCCTGGACCGGGCCCGAGGGCACGACGGGCGCGGAGGCCCACCTCCACGTCTACGGGGAAGCCGCCCGCAAGTTCGCTGCGCTCGTCGGGACCCCGCTGTCCCCCGAGGAGCAGGCCAAGATCGACGCGCTGATGGCGCACCCGTTCGCCCGCGGTCTGGCCAATGCCCGGGCGGCCACGGTCCGCTCGATCGTCGCCGACGGCGTCGAGACGGTCTACGACGTGACCGAGCCGGTGACCCATTCGCTGGTCGCCGAGGGCCTCATCGCCCACAACTGCAACCTGGCCAGCCTGAACCTGATGAAGTTCGTCGGGGAGGACGGCGAGTTCGACGTCGAGTCGTATCGCTACGCCGCCAAGCTGACGATCACGGCCCAGGAGATCCTCGTCGACAACGCGTCGTACCCGACGCCGCGGATCGAGGAGAACTCCCACCGCTTCCGCCCGCTCGGACTCGGCTACGCCAACCTCGGCGCGCTGCTGATGAGCCGCGGCCTGGCCTACGACAGCGACGAGGGCCGGGACTACGCCGCGGCCCTGACCGCGATCATGCACGGCGAGGCATTCCGGCAGAGCTCGGTCATCGCCCGCGATCACGGCGGCCCGTTCAACGACTACCAGATCAACCGCGAGCCGTTCCTCCGGGTCATCCGCAAGCACCGCGACGCGGCCTATCGGATCCCGGCGGACCAGGCCATCCCGGCCGACATGCTGGCCGCCGCGAGGACCGTCTACGACGAGGCGCTCGAGCTCGGCGAGGTCAACGGCTACCGCAACGCGCAGGTCACCGTGCTCGCCCCGACCGGCACGATCGCGTTCATGATGGACTGCGACACCACCGGGATCGAGCCCGACATCGCCCTGATCAAGTACAAGAAGCTGGTCGGTGAGGGCTTCCTCAAGATCGTCAACCAGACGGTCCCGGCGGCGCTCAAGAAGCTCGGCTACGCGCCCGACCAGGTCGAGGAGATCTTGGCCTACGTCAATGAGCGCGAGACGATCGAAGGCGCGCCACACGTCAAGCCGGAGCACCTGTCGGTGTTCGACTGCGCCTTCAAGCCGGTCAACGGCGAGCGGTCGATCCACTACATGGGCCACGTCCGGATGATGTCGGCGGTCCAGCCGTTCCTGTCCGGCGCGATCAGCAAGACCGTCAACATGCCCGAAGCCGCCACCGCCGAGGAGATCGAGGAGGTCTATCTCGAGGGCTGGAAGCTCGGCCTCAAGGCCATCGCGATCTACCGCGACGGCTCGAAGCGGAGCCAACCGCTCAGCACGGGCAAGAAGAAGGACGACGACGCGGCCGATGCCGGCGTGGTCGCCGACCTCAAGGCCCAGCTGGCGATCGCCCAGGCCGAGGCCAAGAAGCCGCACCGCCACCGCCTCCCGGCGGAGCGGACCGCGGTCACCCACAAGTTCGACGTCGCCGGGCACGAGGGCTACATCACGGTCGGGCTGTACCCCGACGGTCAGCCGGGCGAGATCTTCCTCAAGATGGCCAAGGAGGGGTCCACGGTCTCCGGCTTGATGGACACCTTCGCGACCTCGGTCAGCCTCGCCCTCCAGTACGGCGTGCCGCTGCGCGACCTCGTCAACAAGTTCGCCCACGTGCGGTTCGAGCCGTCGGGCTTCACCGGCAACCAGGAGATCCCGATCGCCAAGTCGATCGTCGATTACATCTTCCGCTGGATGGGGAGCCGGTTCCTGCCGGCCGACGAGCGCGCGCAGATCGGTCTGATCGATCGCGGTGCGGTCGTCGACTCCCCCGCCCCGTTCTCATTCGGCGGATTCGGCAGCACCCCGACGGCTCCGGACGTCGAGGAAGGCCCGTCGGCCATCGACGAGGCGATCAGCGCACCGCCGACCGGCGCCCCGGCGTCGGCCGAGCCTCCGGCCGACGCTCCGAAGGCCACGGCCGTCGCGGCCACGCCCCAGGCGGAGCTGCCGGTCATCGCCACCAACGGTCACGCCGATCCGCACACGAACGGCAACGGCAATGGCAACGGCAACGGTCACGCGCTGAACGCGATCGCCGCCTCGCTCGGGACCACGAAGGTCTCCTTCACCGTCCAGGAGGACGCCCCGAGTTGCGCCGAATGCGGTTCGATCATGATCCGCAACGGCAGCTGCTACAAGTGCCTCAACTGCGGCAGCACGAGCGGCTGCAGCTAGGCGACCCATCCCCAGGGGGAACGAAGGCCGGGCGACTAGCCCGGCCTTCTTCGAAGGCCGGGCGACTAGCCCGGCCTTCTTCGTTGCCCAGCACCCAGGATCGACTATCGGTCGAGCTTGCTCTGACGGACGACGGTGACCCAGGTCCGTCCGGTCCGGCTCCCCGCTGAGGGCCCTACCGAGGGCGGTCCGACCTGGGCGACCCTTGATCTGGCCACGACCGCCAGCCATCGTGCTCGACTCAACGAGCGCCGACGACCGGGTCCAGCCCGTCTTCGTGCCAACGCCGCCTGGAATGGGTCAACCGGCTCCGGCATCAGGCGATCCCGTTCAATTCAGGACCACCCAGGCGAAGTAGGTGGTCGCGGTGACGGTCTTGTTGAGGTACAGCGTGAACCGCCCGGTGGTCGGCACCGCGGCCGCGACGTACACCCCGGTGCGATGGGTCTGGAGCGTGGCGATGACCAGGTTCGAGCTCGTCAGCCCGCTGACCGTCACGGCATGGCTGGACTTGCCCTTCGACACGGCGGCCCGGCCGCTCCGGCTGAGCTTGACGCGCCCGTTGACCTGCAGGGCGATCCCTGTCGGGTCGGCGCCGGCGTACACCCCGACGTTGTCGGGAGGCGTGGGTGGGGCGGCGCCGGAGAACGCGTACACGGCGGTCCCGTACAGACCGGGTGGGCCGAGCCCGTCGCCGAGGCCGACGATGGCTGGGGCGCCATTCCCGACGACGCCGATGGGCCCGGCACCCCAGATGCCGGCCAGGTCGCCGCTGCCCAGCACGCCGATATTGAGGGCGGTCGGGTCGGCGAGTGGAGCGATCCCGACGCCGTAGACGCCTGCCGCGTTCCCGGTCACGCCGGGATACCCGTTCGGATCGCCCGAGAACCCGGCGACCCCGGTCGAACCGCCTTCGGAGGTGCCCAGGACCCCCGTCCCGTGCTGGGTCTCACCGACGAGCCCGACCCCGATGTCGGTCACGGTCCCCCGCAGCGCCACCGCCTGATCGCTGCCGTCGCTGTTGGTGATCGATGTCTCGGCGGCCGTCGGGTTGTCCACCTCGCTGAGCACCGCGGTGGATGCGGCGTTGGCCGACATCGGCCTGATGATCCCGGCGGCGGCGATCGCCGCGGCACCGCCCAGGGCCGCGCCCAGGACGTCGCGGCGCGAGCGCACCTTGTCCATCGAGGTTCCCTCCATGCCCGCCGGCGATGACGATGGTGGTCAGGGGCGGCGGGCTCGGCCGGGCGCCGCGATCCTACGCTCTCTCGGAGGGCCGCTGCAACGCCACCGGGACATTGGGTTCCACCGCCCGGCGATCGGATCGGCGTAGGCTCACGATCTCGTAGCCCTCGTCGAGGAGACGCCGATGGAGACCATCGCGGTCGTGCTGAGCGTGGACACCGGCCAGGTGACGGCGTTCGAGCAGGGATTCCGGGAGCACGAGCTCCCGATCTGGCAGGACTTCACCGGGCGGGGCGTGCTGCTGAGCGCGTCGTTGTCGAAGATGGACATCTCGTCGCGGCCGGTCGACGGCGCGGTCCAATACCTGATCGTGGCCGTATTCGCGACCGGCGAGGGTCACACGCTGCACGACAACGACCCGCGGTTCAAGGCCTGGAACGAACGGGCGGACGCGTTCCAACTTAGCGATGGCATGGCGTTCGGCGGCGAGACATTGATCCGGGCCTGAACGGGGCGGTCGACCGGCGCCCGCTGCCCTCAGCCGTCGGCGGCCGGATCGAGCCGGAGGATCCATTCCTCAACGTCGTCGGGGGAGATCCCGGACGGCCAGCGATCGTCGCCGACGATGACGAAACCGCACTTCTCGAGGACGCGGAGCGAGGCGGCGTTGTGCTTGGCGACGCGCGCGTGGAGCGGTCGGTGGGGCACCAGCTCGAGGAACGCGGTCAACGCGCGGGTCGCGATCCCGCGGCCCCAGAACTCGCGGCCGAGCCAGTAGCCGACGTCGCGCTCGCCCGACTCCTCGAGCCAGCAGACGATGCTCCCGGCCACCTGCCCGTCGACGACGATCGTCCGGTTGGTCACCGTCGGGTCGACATGGATCCGGGCCGCATGGGCGACGAACGGGCCCCACTCCCGGGCGGGGAAGGCGGCCATCTCGTTGGCCCCCGGGTCGCGCTGATGCTCGAACAGGATCGGCAGATCCTCGTCGACGGCCTCGCGGAGCTCGAGGGTCCCGTCTACAGGAACAGTCCCAGGAGCGCGATGGCGGG
>JADGQI010000015.1 GCA_017881905.1 Chloroflexota bacterium | reverse complement strand
CATCGCCGCGACGCGGTCGGGCAGGCCCATCCGCGACCAGCGGCCGTCCCGGAACGCCGCCCGGGCGGCCGCCACCGCACGGTCCACGTCCGCCTCGGTCCCGGCCGGGACCCGTCCGACGAGGTCGCCGGTCGCCGGACTGTGGACCTCCAGCCATGCGCCGCTCACCGAGGTGGCGGCAACGCCGTCGATGAACATCGGGTAGTCGGTGGCGACTTTCACGGCCATGTCGGATCTCCTCGTGGCGCGGGCCCTCGATGAGCGGCGCGGTGGGCGTCTGACGATCCGATCGAGTCTAGCCCACGCTCAGTCGCGAGCGCGCTCTGCTTCCACCAGCGTCTTCGCGAAACCGGCCAGCAGGACGTCTTCGAGCGGCGGATTGATCAGCCCGGCGCGCGCGTCGCGGAAGGCGCGTTCGAGCGGACCCGCCAGGAACCCCGGACCGCCGGCGATCCGGAGCGCCTCGTCGGTCGCCTCCACGGCGGCCCTCGTCGCGGTGGCCTTGGCGAGGGCGACATCACCGACGAGCGCGCCGCGCTCATCCGGGGTGGCCGCGTCCCACCGGCGGGCCACGTCCCCGACGACGATCCGCGCCGTCCGGACGGCCGCATCGAGACGCCCAAGGCGGACCTGCACCGACGGGATGTCGGCGACCGTCGAGCCGTCACCGGGCCGGCGATCGATCGCCCACCGAACGACCTCGCGCCTGGCGTGCTCCCCCACCCCTAGGTAGACCGCGGCGACGACCATCTGGAACCACGCACCCGGTGCCGGCCCCCGGGGATCGGGCTGATCCGCACGTCGACGCACGACGAGCGCCTCCGACGGCACCCGGACGCCGTCGAGAGCCAGCCGTCCGGACGCCGAGCCGCGCATCCCGAGGGCCTCGAAGCCGGGTAGCCGGGTGATCCCGACCGAATCGAGGTCCACCACGAACGACCCGACCTCGGGGACCTCGGCCGGCTCCGCCGCCGGATCCGAGATCCTCGCGCTGACGATCGCCAGGCGAAGGGCGGGCAGCCACGTGGTCCACGACTTCTCGCCGGTGATCGTGTACCCACCATCGGACTCGACCACCGCGGTCGTTCCGGGGATGGCGCCCCGAGCCGGACTGCCACCCTGGTCCTCGGTCGACGCGGCGTTGATCAGCGCACCCTGGTCCCTGATGGCGCCGTAGATCGCCTCCCGGCGTCCGATCGCCCACCCGCTCGACTGCGGCATCGACCCGACGACGTGGACGTGCATCGCGAAACCGAGCCCGACCGAGCCGTCGATCGCCGCGAGCGTGGCAAGGACGTCGACGGCCTCGACCATCCCGATCCCGAGGCCGCCGGCCACGACCGGGACCGGGGCGAGGTGGAGCCCGGACGCGATCAGAGCCGCCGGAGCCTCGGGGGCGAAGACGTCCCCGAGCTGCAACTCGCGGAGTCGGGTAACTGCCTCGGTCAGCCGGTCGGACAGAGCATCGCGCATGTCCCCATGCTAGCCGTCGGGACGACCGTCGAGGCGGCGGGCCTCCTGCCGCAGCAGGTCCCACGCCCGGTCGACATGCCGAGCCTCGGTGCGCAGGTTGCCCACGGACAGCCGGATCGTGAACCGATCGGCCAGCCGGGTATGCGACAGGAACACGTCGCCCGAGCGATTCACGGCGTCGATGATCTCGGCGTTGCGGTCGTCGAGGAAGGCCCGGACGGACAGCTCGTCCGTCCGGCCCGCGAGCCTCGCCGGACGCCACCGGAAGCAGACCGTCGAGAACGGGACCGGTGCCAGGCGCTCCCAGTCCGGGTCGGCATCCACCATCTCGGCGAACCCAGCGGCGAGCTCGAGGTGTCGCGAGATCCGTCGGCGCAGGCCGTCGAGCCCGAACCATCGGATCAGGAACCACAGCTTGAGCGCCCGGAACCGGCGACCGAGCTGCGGCTGATACTCGTTGTAATCCCGGACCGGACCGATCCGATCGAGCGTCCGCAGGTACTCCGGCACGAGGCTGAATGCCGATCGGATCGCCTCCATCCGTCGACTGAGCAGGAGCGATGCGTCGAGCGGCGTATACAGCCACTTGTGCGGATTGACGACGAGGGAGTCGGCCCGCTCCCAGCCGGCGAACGGCCCCCGCCGATCGGGCAGCAGCGCGACCGCGCCCGCGTAGGCCGCATCGACGTGCAGCCACAGGCCAGCTCGCTCGGCGACCTCCGCGATGGCCGACACGGGGTCGACCGAGGTCGAGCTCGTCGTCCCGGCGGTGGCGACCACCGCGATCGGCCACAGCCCGGCCGCCCGGTCCTCCGCGATCGCGGCCTCCAGTGCATCGACCTGCATCCGGTACTGCTCGTCGGTCGGGATCCGCCGCAGGCCGATCCGGCCGAGGCCCAGCGTCATGCAGGCCCGCTCGACGGACGAGTGCGCCTCGGCCGAGGCGTACACCCGGAGACCCGGACCGAGCTCGCCCCGACCGCTGAGTCCCCGGGCGGCGACGTCGGCACCGCCCGCCTCGCGAGCCGCCGCGAGCGCGATGAGCGTCGAGGTCGACGCCGTGTCCGTCAGGAGCCCGTCGAAACCGTCCGGCAGGCCGAGCGCCTGTCGCAGCCAGTCGACGACGACGCCCTCCAGCTCCGTCCCGACGGGCGACGTCCGCCAGAGCATCGGGTTCTGGCCGAGCGCGGCGGTCAGCATCTCGCCCAGGATGCCCGGTCCGGAGGCCGTCGTCGCGAAATAGGCCATGAACCCCGGATGCTGCCAGTGCGTCGCGTTCGGCTCGACGAGCGTCCGGTAGTCGGCCAGGATCAACGCGATCGCTTCCGGCGCGTCCGGTGGGGCGGCCGGGAACCGCGGGCGGAGCGACCCCGGCTCGACCGGCGGAAGGACCGGGTAGGCCTCGACGCCCGCCAGGTAGTCGGCCATCACGTCGACCACCGCATGGGCGGCCGCGCGGAACGCCTCCGGTTCCATGTCGAGCGCGCCGGACACCTGCTCGGGGTCGAGGTCCGTGCTCATCCGCCCGAGTCTACATAGGTGGGACGGCGGGCCGTGTGTGGGACGAACGGGCGATACGGGGCGGCCTCCCGCGTCGGCTATGGTGGGACACATGATCGCGGCGCCCACCCCGCGCGAACGACGCGCTAGTCTACTGGCGATCGGTTGGGCCGCCGTGCTCGCCGCTGCGCTTCTCGGTGGGCCGCTGGCCGCAGGCGTGGCCGGTGCCGACCCGACCCCGACCGATGGGGGCGATCCGAACGCCACCCCGACCCCGACCGCCACCCCGACCCCGACCCCCAGTCCGTCGCCGATCGTGATCGCCTATCGGACGTCGCTCCTCCACGCCGGCGACTTCACCCGGCAGTACACCCGGTTCCAGTGCGTCGGTGCCTCCCTCCAGACGATGCGGAACATGATCTGGAGCTACAACAACCGTGGCCCCAACCTGCAACGGCGACTGTGGCGGATCGCTCGGGCCAATAGCCGCTATACCGCCGACGGCGGGGCCGACCCGTATGGCTGGGCGACCGCGACGTCGCTCGCCGGGCAGGGGCGGTACGTCCTGATCGCAGCACCGACGATGGCCGGTGCGGTCAAGGCGGCTGCCAAGGGCATGGCGACCACGGGGCGCCCGGCCGGCATCGTCGTCTGGCATGGGGCGCACGCCTGGGTCCTGACCGGCTTCGAGGCGACCGCCGACCCCACGCAGACCGACGACTTCCGGGTCGTGACCGTCCGGATCGCGGATCCGCTGTGGCCCTACTACCGGGTGAACCGGTACCGGATCTACCGACCGGGAACGCGCCTGTACATCGGCACGCTCGCCCGGAACTACACCGCGTACCACGATGCCCGGCGGGACGATCGGATCGAGGGCCTGTTCGTGGCCATCGTCCCGCTCCTCGATGGCGCGGCCATCCCCACAGGCGCGTGGGAACCGAAGGGCGGCGTCACGACCACGTCGACGCCGACGCCGACACCCGTCCCGACACCGACTCCCGCCGCGACCCCAGCACCCACGTCGACCCCTTCTCCCACGCCGACCCCCGCACCGACGCAGACGCCGAGCTCGATCCCGACACCCACACCGACCGACAGCCCAGCCGTCGAGTCGACGCCGACCCCCTCCCCCAGCGCCTGACCCCGTAACAGCCGCGAGCCGGGACCCGTCACCTGACCGATGCGGCTCCAGCGCGCGCTCGCGATCTTCCTCCCCAGCGCCGTCCTGGCGACCGCGCTGTGCGGGCTCGTGTATGTCGTCGGTCAGCAGGACCTCAGGACGGGCGCCAACGACCCCCAGCAGCAGATGGTCGAGGACGCCGCCGCGAAGCTCGACAGCGGTGCCGCTCCGCTGACCGTCGTCGGTGCGACGACCGTGGACATCGCCCGCAGCCTGACGCCGTTCGTCGTCGTCTACGACCCGGCGGGCGCGGTCCTCGCGACCGATGGTGCGCTGGACGGCGGTGCACCGCGAGTCCCACGTGGTGTCCTCGACAGCGCGCGAGCCACCGGCCGGGATGCGGTCACGTGGCAGCCACGCCAAGGCCTGCGGGTCGCCACCGTCACCGTTCCGTGGAGGGGCGGCGCGGTCCTCGCGGGTAGGTCGCTCCGGGTCGTGGAGGAGCGCGTCGCGTCGCTCGGCCTGCTCGTCGGCGTCGGATGGGTCGTCACGCTCCTGGCGCTCGGGCTTGCCGCGCTCGTCGCCGCGAGGATCTGGCCGCAGGGAGCGACCGGCCACGACTGACGGGAGACACCGACGGCACACGCGTCTGAGAGGCTCTGCGGATGCGGATCACCGCCGTGATCCCAGCGTTCGTACTGAGCCTGATCGCGGTCGGCTGCTCCGAACCTCCCGGTCCGTCGTCGCTGCCGTCATCGTGGCGACGTACACGCGGCGTGGCAGGTCTCGATCGCGCCGCGCTGAGGCCGATGGAGCGCCCGCCCTATCCGCCGAGGGCCTTCCTGGCCGCCTCGAACTCCTCCTGGGTGATCTCGCCACGCGCGAAACGCTCGCGGAGGATGTCCATCGCGGTGGAAGCCGGTGGTGACCCGGCGTGGTTCGAGCGGACGATCAACCAGACGCTGATCACGACGACCACACCGATCAGCACGACGGCCAGGAACATCCACAGCGAGCCGGTCCCGTTGAACCCATCCATCATGTCCCAGCGGTCCATCATCGTCAGCCTGACCTCCTTCATCGTTCGTTCGGATACTGGAGGTCCGACGAGGTCCTGGACAGTGCCAAGAGACTCGCTCTCGGCCGGGACCCTCGACTCGCCGCTGCCCTCGGTTCGCAGAGCACGAGTCGACCCGGCATCGTCGGTCTGACGCCGTCCGTACGGTCAAGCCACGGAGACCTCGGCTCGATCGACCAACCGCCTCGCCTTCCAGGCGACGACGCATTGCCTGACAGGCTGCGCCATCGGCGAGATCCTCGGGCTGGTCATCTCGACCGCGCTCGGTTGGCATGACCTGCCATCCGTCCTGCTCGCGATCCTCCTCGCGTTTGCCTTCGGGTATGCGCTGACCATCCGACCACCATCCACAGCGACCACTGAGATGCCGCGACCACCATCCGCGGTGCGCATGAGAAACGCGCTAGGCTCCGCCCGATGGAGCACCATTCGGCGAGCGCCGCAGGGCAGCGATGGCGGCGGATCGCGGCCGCGATGGCAATCGGCGCAGGGATCTTCGTGATCGAGGTCGTCGCCGGGATCGCCAGCAACTCGCTGGCCCTTCTCGCCGACGCCGGCCACATCTTCGCCGACGTCTCAGGGATGGCACTCTCGCTGGCTGCCATCTGGGTCGCCGCGCGGCCACGGACGTCAGCTCGTACGTTCGGGTTGTACCGCCTTGAGATCGTGGCCGCGACGGCCAACGCCATCCTCCTCCTCGGGATCGCGATCGTCGTGGTCCTCGAAGGCTTCCGTCGGTTCCTGACCCCGCCCGACATCGAGTCCGGCATCGTCATCGTCGTGGCCGCGCTCGCCCTGGTGGGCAACCTCGTCTCCCTGCGCCTCCTGGCCGAAGGGCGGCACAAGAGCCTGAACGTGCGGGCTGCCTATCTCGAGGTCGCCGGTGACCTCCTCGGGGCAGTTGCCGTCCTGGTCGCCGGTGTCGTCATCTTCGCGACCGGCTGGGCGCAGGCGGATGCCGTCGCATCGATCGTCATCGGGATCCTGATCGTCCCGCGCGCGCTGACGCTCCTGCGCGACAGCATCGACATCCTCCTCGAGGCCACCCCGAAGGGCGTCGACCTCGACCACGTGCGGAGGCACATCCTCGAGGCTACGGGCGTGGCCGACGTCCATGACCTCCACGCCTGGACGATCACGAGCGGCATGAATGTCGTGTCCGCCCACGTCGTGCTGACCCCGGACGGTCAGCCGGGCGAAGTCCTCGACGAGCTCGGCCGTTGCCTGACCGATGACTTCGACATCAGCCACTCGACCTTCCAGCTGGAGACGCCTGACCACGTCAGATGGGAGGCTGCCTCGGCCCAGCCGCGGCACTGACCGCGGCCCGATGCGACCGCGGCACAGCCGCGGCTGGGGACGTCAGGATGAGGCTGAGCCTCAGGAAATGGTCGGGGCGGCCGGATTTGAACCGACGACCACCAGTCCCCCAGACTGGTGCGCTACCAGACTGCGCCACGCCCCGACGAGAGGGCGAGTCTAGCAGACGGACGGCTCAGGACCGTTCGAGCGTGGCCATCCAGGTCCGGTAGTCGGCGAGCTCATCGGTCGATTCGCGGGCGAGCAGGTCGACCAGGCATCGCTTCGCGCTCTTGCCCTCGAACAGCGCGCGGTGGACCTCGCGCGCGATCGGCATCTCGACGCCCAGGCGATCGGCCAACGCGATCGCGGCATCGACGGTGTACGCCCCCTCGGCGACGCCCGGCAGACTCGCTTCGATCTCCGTCCATCTGCGGCCCCGGGCGAGCTCCACGCCGAGCCGGTGGTTGCGCGACAGCGGGGAGCCGCACGTCGCGATGACGTCACCGATCCCCGCCAGGCCGGCGAACGTGAGCGGATTCGCACCCGCGGCGATCCCGAGCCGGGTCATCTCGGCCAGACCGCGCGTCATCAACCCGGCCTTGCCGTTGTCGCCGAAGCCAAGCTCCTCGGCCGCCCCGGCTGCGATGGCGATCACGTTCTTGAGCGCGCCGCACAACTCGACGCCGACGATGTCCTCGTTGACATAGAGCCGGAACCGGCGCCGGCGGAGTCGGGCCTGGACGCGGGCGGCGAGCGCGGGATCCTCCGCCGCGACGACCGCCGACGCCGGCAGCCCGCGCGCGATCTCGAGCGCCAGGTTCGGGCCGGACAGTGCGGCGATCCGCGACGGATCGAAGGCGCCGGCGTCAGCGACGACCTGGCTCATCCGCAGGAGGGTCTCCGATTCGAGGCCCTTGACCACCGAGACGAGGTCGGCGGTCGGCGACACGGACGGGGCGACGCGCATGACCTCGGCTCGAAGATGACCGGACGGGACCGCGAATACGACCAGTTCCGCCGCCCCGAGCAGCGCCGCGTCCGCCGAAACCGTCAGCCACGGTGGGAACGGGACACCGGGTAGGCGTCGGATGTTCGCCCGGTCGGCCGACAGTCGGGCGGCGGCCTCGTCGGAGCGTGCGATGAGTAGCGTCGGCTCGCGCCTGGCGAGCAGGATGGCGAGCGTCGTGCCCCAGGCTCCGCTCCCGACGACCGCGACCGGCGGTCCCGCGGTCACGCCCGACGGCTCCCCTTCGCGACGGGGCGAGCGGTCTTCTTGCCGGTGCTCACGCCACCCTTGGTGTTGGCCTTGGCCCCGGCTCCACCGGACTTCCGGCGGCGCGGCAGCTCGACGGCACTGCGCTCGCGGAAGACGAGTCGGATCGGCGTGCCGTCGAAGCCGTAGGCCTCGCGCAGCTGGTTCTCGAGGTAACGGCGGTAGCTGAAATGGACGCTCCCCGCCTCCCGGGCGAAGATCACGAACGTGGGTGGCGCGACGCCGGCCTGGGTGCCGTAGAAGATCTTCGGGCGTTTGTTCTTGACGACGGGCGGGGTCTGACGTCGACCGGCCTCGACCAGCAGGCGGTTGAGCTCGCCGGTCGAGATCCGCTTGCGACGCTCCCCCCACACGTCGACGGCTGCCTCGAGGACACGGCCGACCCGTTGACCGGTCTTGGCGCTGATCGAGACGACCGGGGCGAAGTCAAGGAACGGCACGTCTCGTCGGATCGTCCGGACGTACTCATCGAACGACCGGTCGGTCTTCTCGGCGAGGAGGTCCCACTTGTTGATCGCGACGATGAGGCCCTTGCCCTCCTCGGCGACGTAGCCGGCGACGTGGGCGTCCTGGGCCGTGAGTCCGTCGACGGCGTCGAGGACAAGGATCGCCACGTCGCACCGCGCGATGGCCCGCAACGCCCGGAGAGCCGAGTACTTCTCCGAGTCCAGGCCCCCGGCCACCTTGCCGCGCCGACGCATCCCGGCCGTGTCGATCAGGACGACCTCGGTCCGACCGTAGGCGAGGGTGGTGTCGATCGCGTCCCGGGTCGTTCCCGGGATGTCGCTGACGATCGAGCGCTCCTCGCCGAGGAGGGCATTGAGCAGGCTGGACTTGCCGACGTTGGGACGGCCGACGATGGCGATGGCCACCGGGGTGTCCTCCGACTCGGCGGCGATCGCCGCATCCCACTTGCGGGCCTCCGCATCGAGCGCCCGGTCGGCGCCGAAGTCCCCGCCGTCGATCTCGCTGCCGCCCGCGTCCTCGGTCTCCGCATCTCCGTCGAGCGGCTCGTCGCCGACCACCTGGGGCTCGAGAAATCCCTCGGCGACGTCGCGCGCCCAGGCGTCCGCTTCCGCCTCGCGGGTCTTCCGGGCGATCTCCTCGGCCGTCTCGGGCGGCAGCGCCCAGACGATCGCGTCGAGCAGGTCGCCCGTGCCCCTCCCGTGCGCCGCGCTGATCGCGTACGTCTCGTCCCAGCCGAGCGAGTAGAACTCGGCCGCCTCGAGCTCGCGCCGGTCGTTGTCCGCCTTGTTGACGGCGACCAGGACCGGCGACGACGCGCGCCGGAGGAGCTCGGCCGCCTCGAGGTCCGGCGGGGTGATCCCGCTCATCGCGTCGACCACGAACACGATCACGTCGGCCTCGGCGATCGCCAGCCGTGCCTGCTCCTGGACGCGGGCCTCGATCGGATCGTCCGGATCCTGTTCGAGGCCGCCGGTGTCCACGATGATGAAGCGACGGCCGTTCCACTCGCTCTCGCCGTAGAGTCGGTCCCGGGTCGTCCGTGCCCGGTCTTCCACGATCGCGTGGCGGGTCCCGAGGATCCGGTTGAACAGCGTGCTCTTGCCGACGTTGGGACGGCCGACGACGGCGACGATCGGCAGGGCGTTCATCGCGGCGCTCAGGCGGCGCCGGCGGGCGAGGTCGAACCCGGCTCGCGGGCGGGAAGCGAGGTGGTGCGGCCCGCCGGGGTGGCGGCCGCGAGCAAGGCCGCCGTGGCCAGGTCATGGGCGTCCGCGGCCGCCTGGTCGGTCCCGGCCAGTCGAAGGATCCGCTCCGCGACGGCCTGGAGATCCTCGATCGGGGTCGAGGTGCCGCCGGTCACCCCGACGATCGCCGCCGACCCGAAGACCGACGCGTCCTCGAGGTCACTCACGCTCTCGATCTGGATCGCATGCGTGCCGGCGATCTCGCACAGCCGGGTGAGCTCCTTGGTGTTGGCCGACGAGCGACCGCCGACGACAACCATGAGGTCCACCTCACGGGCCGTCTCGAGGGTGTCCTCCTGGCGACGGATGGTGACCGGGCAGACCGTGTTGACGATCTTGAGCTCGTGGCTACGCGAGACCATGAAGCCGGCGAGCTTCTCGAACTTCCATGGTGGCTGGGTGCTCTGGGAGATAAGCGCCATCTTCTTCCGCCGTGGGATCAGGGCCCAGTCGCCTTCCTCGTCGACGACGATCGCCTCCGGGGCGAAGCCGAGCAGCCCGACGACCTCCGGGTGCTTCGGCGTCCCGAGCAGGACGATGGTGTAGCCCTCCTCGACCAGCCGGACGAGCTCGCGCTGCTCCTGGATCACCCACGTGCACGTCCCGTCGATGACTTCGAGTCCGCGCGCCTCGGCCCGCTCCATGACCTCCGGGCGGACCCCGTGCGCGCGGATGACGACCGCCGCCCCGTGGTCCACGTCGTCGAGGGTCTCGACCGTCTCGACGCCGATCTCTTCGAGGTCGCGGATCACTCCTTCGTTGTGGACGACCTGGCCGAGGGTATGCGTGGCCTTCCCGGCGGCCGCCGATTCCTTGGCCTTGTCGATCGCCTCACGGACGCCATAGCAGAAGCCCGTGCGCTTGGCGATCCTGACGTCTCGTACGGTCCCCATCGCCTCGATTATCGCACGGGGTCCCCGTCCGGCCCGCCTGGGGCGCCGGTCCGAGCGACCGCGTCGGCATAGAACCCGCGCTGCTCGGGCGGAAGGAGCTCGGCGATCCGACGCATGATCTCGGTCGTGGCGGCCACCTGGGCGGCGCGCCGTTCGGCACCGGCACCCGGCGCGCTGACGGTGAACGGCTCCCCGACCGTGAGGCTGACCCGGCCACGGATCGGATGCGGGAGCTTCTGGCCCCTGGGCCAGACGTCGCGGGTCCCGGACACGCCGATCGGGACGAGCCGGGCACCCGTCCGGAGCGCCAGGATCGTCGTCCCTTCCTTGGCCTCCTGGAGCCTGCCGGTCGGACTCCGCGTCCCCTCCGGGAAGACGATGAGCACGTGGCGCTCGTCGAGGACCCGCTTGGCACTCCGGAAGGCGTCCACGTCGGCGGCACCCCGCTGGATGCCGATGACGGCGTTGTGCTCGATGAGAGCGCCCAGGACGGGCCAATCGAGCGCCTCCTGCTTGCCCAACCAGTAGATCCGCCGGTCGAGGGCCGGCGTCACGAACGACCCGATGAGCGGCGGGTCCGCGTTCGAGATGTGGTTGGCCACGATGAGCACGGGTCCGTCGATGGCGCGCAGATGCTCGAAGCCGCTGAGGTGGACCCGAGCGAACACGCGCCACACGATCCGACCGAAGACGTCGGTCGCGCGGATGAACCACGTCCGCCCGTCCCCGAGCGGCTTGGGGCGCCCCTTGCCGGGTCCGGGCGGCGGAGCGGAGATCGGGACCACGGCGGAGGCGGGGGCCGCGGCAGGCGCCGGGACCGCGGCGGAGGCGGGGGCCGCGGCAGGCGCCGAGGCCGTGGCCTCGATCCGTCGAGTCTCGGCCGCACGGATCGCCGCGACGACCGCAGCGACGGTCTGATCGAAGGTATTGCCGTCCGTGGCGATGACCGTGGCGTCCGCGGCTGCCCGCAGCGGCGCGACCGGCCGGTTGCGATCGAGGTCGTCTCGCCGGCGGAGATCGGCCAGGATCCGAGCGGCCTCGGACGAGTCCGGTTCCAGGCCACGCTCCTCGGCGCGACGTCGGGCGCGCTCCTCGGCTGAGGCGTCGAGGAACACCTTGAGATCCGCGTCCGGCAGTACGACCGTCCCGATGTCGCGACCGGCCATCACGATCCCGCCGTCGGCCGCGAGCGCCCGCTGGCGCTCGAGGAGAGCCGCCCGGACCTCGGGGACCCTCGCCACCTCGCTCACGCTCCGGTCGACGGCCGGGCCGCGGACCTCGGCCGTCACGTCGACACCGTCGACCATCACCCGCGACAAGCGGCCGTCGCCGTCGGACGCCAGCTCGACCTGGGCCACCAGCGGGACGAGGCCGACCGGATCGCTCAGGTCGATGCCCGACTTCAGGGCGAGCCCGGTCAGCGCCCGGTAGAGGAGGCCCGTGTCGCAGAAGCGGTAGCCGAGCTCGCGCGCCGCGGCCGCGCCGACGCTGCTCTTGCCGGACGACGCCGGGCCGTCGATCGCGACCGTCGGACGGGCGTCGGTCATCGGGGTGGCGCGAGGCGGCCGGCCCCGAGCGAGCGGACCTCGGCGGCGCTCAGCGGGCGGACCGCGCCGGCTCGGAGCGACGCGAGGCGTACCGTCCCGATGCGCACCCGTGCGAGTCGGGCGATCGGAGCCCCGGTCGCCGCGAACATCCGTCGGAGCTGGCGCTTCCAGCCCTGCTGGAGCGTGGCCCGGTACCAGGTGAGGTCGGCCGGCGGCGGGTCGAGCACCTCGACCAGCGCGCGGACCTCGACACCGGTCATCGGTCGAAGGTGGCCCAGGGTCGCATGGCCCTCATCGAGCCGGATCCCTGAGCGGAGGGCGGTGACCTGATCCCCGCTGAGTGGCGTCGCGAGCCCGATCGCGTACTCGCGCTCCACCCCGAACCGCGGATGAAGGACGCGGTCGGCCCACGCCCCGTCGTTGGTCATCAGGATGAGCCCCTCGGAGTCCTGGTCGAGCCGACCGACCGGGTACAGCCGTCCGGCACCGGCGAGCGCGCGCGGGATGAGGTCCACCACGGTGCGCTCGGCATGACGGTCGCGCGTCGTCGAGGTGACCCCGAGCGGCTTGTGGATGACGAGGTGGACGAGGGCCGACGCCTCGCCGACTGGGCGCCCATCGACCGCGATGACCGCGACCGTCGGCTCGACCGACTCCCCGAGCGTCGCGACGCGCCCATCGACGGTGACGCGGCCCGCAGAGATCAGCCGTTCCGCCTCGCGCCGTGATGCCACGCCGGCCGCCGCGATGACCTTCTGGATCCGTTCCGGGGCCATCAACCTGGACCGGGGCCCGGACCGACGGCGACACCGGGCGACGACCCATCGGTCCCGGCCGCGACGCCGGCGTCGGGCCGTCGGTCGTCCGCCGCGGCCTCGATGTCGTCCTGGACCGCTCGTTCGGCGGCTTCCTCGACGAGTCGTGCCGCGACGTCCGCGTCGAGCGGCGGCAGCTCATCAAGGCTGGCGATCCCGAATCGCTCGAGGAATTCGAAGTCCGTCCCGTACAGGAACGGACGACCCGGGCTGTCCGAGCGCCCGAGCTCGACGATGAGCCGTCGGTGGAGCAGGGCGCGGATGGTGTAGTCCGAGTCGACCCCGCGGATGCGCTCGACGCCGCCGCGGGTGACCGGCTGCCGGTAGGCGACGATCGCGAGCGTCTCGAGCGCCGCGGGCGATAGCCGGGTCGCGCCGGCCCCGACGTACCGGCCGATGAGCTGGCCGGCCTCGTGGGCGGTCGCCAGCTCGACCCGCTCGCCCGACACCACGAGCCGGATCCCACGACCGGCGAGGCTCACCTCGAGGTCGCCGATCCGGGCGTCGACGGTCGCCCGATCGACCCCGGCGAGGGTCGCGATCTCGCGCCGATCGAGCGGACGCTCGGCGACGAACAGGAGTGCCTCGAGGGTGGCCTCGGTCAGCCCGAGCGGTTCGGCCGCGCCAGCCGGATCCGTCATGCGAACGACTCGAGGGACTCGTCGATCGGGGCGTCGGTCAGGATGCCGCCCGCAGCGGCCCGTTCCTTGGGGGTCGTAGAGCGGGCGATGATCGGACCCCAGGGCACGTGCTGCTCGACGACGATCTCGCGGCGCTTCATCAGCTCGAGCATGGCCAGGAAGGTGACCGCGACGACCACCCGGTCGCGGACCCCAGCGAGAAGCTCCTGGAGGACGATCGAGTCGGCACCGCGCAGCGCGGCCCGGACGATCTCGGCGCGCTGGGCGATGGTGATCGTCCGGGCGACCGTTTCGGGCGGCGGCGGCGGCGGCGGGATGATCCGGAGCATCCGGACGAGGGCGGCCGCCAGCGTGCCCGGATCCATCGGCCGCGGTACGACGACGGCACCGGCGCGCCCCGACGCGTTCGCAACCGCGGGCTCACGCCTGAACAGCCCGACCCGTTCGACCGCGGCCGCCTGGAGCCGCGCCCCGGCGTCGCGGTGCGCTCGGTACAGGATCAGCCGGGCGCGCAGCTCGGCCTCCGGGTCGGGCGCCTCATCGGGCGACACCACGGCCGGATCGATCCGTCGCGGGAGCATCGCCCGGCTCTTGATGAGGATGAGCTGGCCGGCGATCGCCACGAACCCGCTGACATTGCCGATCCGATCCGACTCGAGGCCGGCAAGGGCGTCGAGGTAGGCCTCGGCGAGAGCTCCCAGCGGGACCGTCAGCACGTCGAGATGCCGCTGCTCGATGAGCGACAGGAGGAGGCCGAGCGGTCCCTCGAAGGCGTCCATCCGGACCTGGGTCGCGATCTCCGGGCGCCGGCCTTCGCCGAACACGACCGACGGTGCGGTGGGTGGGTCCGAGGCGCCGACGGCTCCCGGGACGACGACCGTCGGCGGGGTCGCCTCGACCATCGTCAGTTCGCCTCGTCCGCGAGCCGCAGGAGCTCGCCGGCGACGGGGTCGGCCGGATCGGCCTGGTGGCGGATCAGCGCGGCCGTCCGCGGCGAGCACCCTGCCGCGAGCGCCATCCCGGCCGACTGCTCGGCGTGATCGCGGATCCGGTCGAGTGCGGGCCCGAACCCCGGCAGATGACGAGCGGCGGAAGTCACCCACGGTCCCCAGGCCTCGCCGAGCGACCAGGCGACACGGGGCAGCACGCCGACGCTGGGTCCTTTTGCACAGTCGTGGAGGAGGCCGGCCAGGAGCAGGTCCTCATCGGTCGACCCGCCCGCCCGCAGCGTGGCGACGACGTCCAGTCCGTGGCGCTTGTCCGCGACGTGCATGCCGTCGAACAGGGCCAGCTGCCGCGGGGTCAGCCAGCCGACGAGGGCCGCCCGTTCAGCCGGGGCCACCCGGGCGGTGAGATGCGTTCGGAACTGGCGGACCTTAGATCCCCAGGAGAAGGTCGGTGACGCCACCGATCGCGCCTCCGATGTACCGCCCGAAGACGAGCACGACAACGATCACGATCATCAGGCCGTATTGCGCCAGCATCGGGGCCACCTCGCGGGCTGTCTGCGGAGGCAGCAGCCGGAGCAGGACCGCCGACCCGTCCAGCGGCGGCACGGGGATCATGTTGAAGATCGCCAGGCTGATGTTGAACAGGACGAACGAGCCGACGATCTGCCACACGATCTGCGGGGCGTCCGGGGCCACCACCGCGAGCACCCGGAAGACGATCGCCCCGAGAACGGCCATCACCAGGTTCGAGGCCGGGCCGGCCACGGCGACCAGGACTTCCCCGTTGCGGCGGTCGCGCAGGTTCCACGGACCGACCGGTGTCGGTTTGGCCCAGCCGATGATGAATCCGGCGCCGAGGAGCGTGCTGGCGATCAGCATCAACCCCCCGAACGGGTCGAAATGGACGACCGGGTTCAGGGTCAGCCGTCCGTACATCTTGGCCGTCCCGTCCCCGAGCTGGTAGGCGGTCCAGCCGTGGAAGAACTCGTGGATCGGGAAGGCGATGCCCAGGAAGATGACGATGAGGATCAGGTCCTGGACCAGCTCCTGGCCGGTCGGGAGGGACAGGTCGAACAAGGACGGATGCTCCGATCAGCGGCGGACGATGCCGGCGTATCGTACCGTCCGCGCGAGCGTCGGGCTCAGATGCGCTCCAGGAGCTCGGCCTTCTTGGCATCGTATTCGGCAGCGCTGATGGCCCCCCGGTCGCGCAGGTCGGCGAGCCGGTGGAGCGTGTCGGTCACCTCCTCCGGGGACATGGCCTCCGGCACGTCGGATACCGCGTCGGCCGCCGAAGTCGCCGGACCGGACCCCGCCGAGGCGGCCGCCGCCCCCGACGACGTGCCCTCGCCCGAGGAGGCGCTCGGGGCCCGCAGGGGCGGGCTGGGCATCGGTGCCGAGACCTCGCGCTCGAGGGCGTACTTGGCGTTGAGCATCGCCTTCTTGAACTGGGCGGCCTCGTTGAGCATCTTGAAGTCGTCGACGGTCGTGTCCGACGCCGTCAGGATCTCGAGATCGCCGAAGTGGAGCATCCGTCCGAACAGGCCCTGCCTCAGGACGGCGTCGTTGATCTTCTCGAGCGAGCTGTCCTTGGAGACCTTGTTGATGATGCCTTCGACCTGCATCACTCGCCGGTTGGTGAGGATGTAGTCCTGGAACGACCAGCTGGCATAGCGCCAGACGATCCAGACGATCGCCCCGACCAGCGAGATCAAGGCGATCCAGGCGAGCGGCTGCCAGTCGATGATCTGCTTGAGGATGAAGAAGCCGACGGCGATCGCGACCATCACCCAAAAGGCGACCGTATAGGCGACGATCGAGAACCAGTGCTGGCGCGTCCGCACCAGGATGTGCTCGCCTTCGGCGATGAGTCCGTCCGCGTAGCGGGCCATGGACCGTCGTCCCTCCTCAGGCTCGCGGGTGGGCGCGAGCGTAGACCTCCCGGATGCGCTCCCCGGTCAGGTGGGTGTACAGCTGGGTGGTACTGATACTCGCATGTCCGAGCAACTCCTGGACCACGCGCAGATCGGCGCCGCCCTCGAGGAGATGGGTCGCGAACGAGTGACGGAGGGTGTGGGGCGTGACCCGCTCGGGAAGGCCGGCGTCGGTCGAGGCGTGCTTGACGATGGTCCAGGCTTGTTGGCGGCCGAGGCGTCGCCCGTGGCCGCTCAGGAAGAGCGGACCGCCGCGGACCGGCTCCACGTGGTGGAGCGCCAGCCACGCCGGCCGGACGTCGTCGAGATAGCGCGTCAGCCACTCGAGGGCGACCTCGCCGACCGGCACGAGACGCTCCTTGTCGCCCTTGCCGATCACCCGCACGAAGCCGCCGTCCAGCGACAGATCCTCGCGGTCGAGACCGAGCGCCTCGCTGATCCGCAGGCCCGCGGCGTACAGCAGCTCGAGGAGCGCGCGGTCGCGGATCCGGACCGGTTCGTCGGGCACCTCCCCGCTGGCGGCTTCGAGCAGTCGGACGGTCTCGTCGACGTCGAGGGTCTCGGGTAGCCGCCGGACCTGGCGCGGCAGATCGATCCTCGCCGCCAGGTCGGTGGCGATCAGCTCGTCGCCGTAGGCGAACCGGTAGAACCCGCGGATGGATGCCGTGCGTCGACGGAGGCTGCTGGGCCGGATCGTGGCCGCCGACCGGGCGAGGTGGCGCGTCGCCGGCTCGGCCGAGGAGGACCAACCGTCCGCGACGCCGGGCGCGGCGGCGAAGCCCGCCAGATCGCCGCTGTAGGCCCGCAGGGTCGCCGGCGACAGGCCGCGTTCCACCCGGAGATGGAGGAAGTACGCCGCGATCGCCCGGTCGAGCGTGGTGTCACCGCCGCCCGTCACGCGGGGATGGCCCGGACGCCCGCGCCCGCGGTCCGCCGCCAGGTCACCGCTCGTGACAGGAGTTCCTCGGCGCCGGCAGTCGCCGCAGCACCGCCATCAGGTCCCCCGAGCATCTGGGCCAGCTCAGCGACGCGCTCGGCGGTCTCGTCGAGTCGGCGGACCTCGGTGACCGTCCGGCCGTCGCGTTCCCGCTTGGCGATCCGGAAGTGAACGTCCGCGTGGGCCGCGATCTGGGGCAGGTGCGTGACGCACAGGACCTGATGGCGACGAGCCAGCGACCACAGGCTGCGGCCGACCGGATCCGCACTCCGACCGCCGATCCCCGTATCGACCTCGTCGAAGACGAGGGTCGGGGTCGCGTCGGCCGCGGCCAGCACCTCCTTGAGCGCCAGCGCCACGCGGCTGAGCTCGCCGCCCGACGCGATCCGGGCAAGGGGTCGGGGGGGCTCACCGACGTTCGGGGCGAAGCGGAAGACGACCTCGTCGATCCCGCTCGAGTCAAAGGCCAGCGCATCGCCGCCGACCTCGACCGCCGGCTCGCCCTGGGCCGCTGGTCGTCGCCCGAGCGACACGTCGAACCGGACGCGATCGAAGCCCAGCTCCTCGAGGACGACCCCGGTCGCCCCTGCGAGGCGACCGGCGGCCTCGGCGCGCAGGCTCGAGAGCCGCTCTGCCGACTCGGCCACGACCGCGAGGAGCGCCGCGCCCTCGGCGAGCCGGCGGTCCCGCTCGCCCTCGAGCCCGCGCAGCCGGATCGCTTCGGCGGTCATCGCCTCGCCGTGCGCCAGGACGGCCGCTTCGTCGTCGCCGTAGCGCCGTTCCAGGGCGAAGATCAGGGACAGGCGCTCCTCCAGCCGAGCGACGTCCGCCGGGTCGTGGTCGAGGCCGTCCAC
The DNA here is from genome assembly GCA_017881905.1 of Chloroflexota bacterium. Classification (GTDB taxonomy): domain Bacteria; phylum Chloroflexota; class Limnocylindria; order Limnocylindrales; family CSP1-4; genus Chersky-267. Next base: position 29,585 of record JADGQI010000015.1, on the reverse strand, counting down.
GAGCGTTCGCACCTCGGCCGCGACATCGGCCACCTCCGCCTCGAGACCGCCCAGCCGCTCGACGAGCGGGGTGAAGCGCGGATCGAATCGCGCCAGGTCCCGCGCCTGATGGGTCGCCTCGCCGATCGCCTCCCGCGCCGGACTCCCCTCCCCGACCGTACCGTCGCCGAGAAGGACGCCGTGGATCGCCTCGGCACCGCGAGCGATCGCCGCGCCGTTCCGCGCCGCCCCGAGCCTCGCCTGGATCTCCGCCGTCTCGCCGACGCGGACGTGCGCCGCCGCGATCTCACCGGCTTCGTGCTCGGCCAGCTCGATCCGCCGGACGAGCTCACGAGGATCGATCGCGTAGTCCGCCAGCGATGCCCGGTTGGCTCGCCAGCGCTCGACCGCGGCGGCGACCGCCTCGCGGGCGATCCAGCAGCCGCCGTAGGCGTCCAGCAGATCGCGCTGGACGCGCTCGTCGAGGAGTCGCTGCTGGTCGTGCTGGCCGTGGACCTCGACGAGGGGTCCGACCGTCTCCGCCAGGCGTGCGGCCGTGACCGCCTCGTCGTCCAGGCGGGCCGTCGATCGACCGCCCGCCTGGACCTCGCGCACGACGATGAGCGGCTCCGGGACGCGGTCGAACAGCGCCTCGACCCGCGCCATCTCCGCGCCGTGGCGCACGAGACCGGTATCGGCCCGGGCGCCGAGGGCCAGACCGAGGGCATCGATCAGGAGGCTCTTGCCCGCGCCGGTCTCGCCGGTGATGACGTTGAGACCGGGACCGAGCTCGACGCGCAGGCGATCGATGAGGGCCAGGTCGACCACCGTCAGCTCGAGCAGGCGCCCGGCCGGGTCGTCGTTCACGACGGGAGGAGCTCCACCTTGCGTCGGAGGAGATCCCAGAACGGGATCGCCCCGGCCGGCTCGACGAAGCGGATCGCGTTGGGACCGGCAGAAACCTCGACCACGTCCCCCACCGACAGGGCGATGTCCTCGCGTCCATCGATGCTGACCAGCGCCTCGTCGGCCTCGACGACCCGCGCGGTGACGGTCTGGGTCGGGCTGACGACGACCGACCGGATGGCCGACAGGTAGCCGGCGATCGGGGTCACGACCAGGTTCTGGCTGATGGGATCCAGGATCGGGCCGCCGGCCGAGAACGAGTATCCGGTCGATCCCGTCGGGCTGGCGACGATGAGGCCGTCGGCGATGAACGTCGCCAGGTGGCTCGGACCGATCGACACGTCGAGCCGGACGACCCGCGCCAGCGAGCCGCGGGCGACGACCACGTCGTTCAGGGCGAAGAACGCGCTGCCGGCCGCCCGGCCCGCGGGGCGGACGAGGCCGCGCAGGCTCATCCGCTCGTCAACGCTGTACTCGCCGGCCGCGATCTGGGCGAGGACGCCCTCGAGACCGTCTGCCTCGACCTTCGACAAGAACCCGACCTTGCCGAGGTTGACCCCCAGGAGCGGGACGTCCACCTCGGACACGGCCCGCGCGGCGCGGAGGAACGTACCGTCACCGCCGAGGACGACGAGGATGTCGGTCGTCGGAAGCTCCCGCAGCAGCGTCTCGAACTCGCCCGACGGCGCAGCCCAGTGGGCCAGGCCGCGGACGCTGCACCAGCCTTCGGCCCGATCGCGCAGCTCGTCGGCGGCGTCATTGGTGGGGTTGTAGGCGAAGCCGATCCGCGTCACGACGGTCATCCCTCGGCGACCTCCACGAGCCGCTCGTCGGTCAGCCCCGCATGGGGCGCCCCCGCGTCCGCGGTCCGGGCCGGATCGACGACCTCGAGATGGAGCAGGAACTCGCGGTTGCCGTCGGGACCGAGGATCGGCGACGCGATGACGCCGCTCGTCGGGAGACCGAGCCGGCGCGCCGTCGCCACGGTGCGACGAAGGACGTCCAGGTGGACCGACGGTTCGCGGACGACGCCCTTGTCCAGGGCCCCGCGGCCGGCCTCGAACTGGGGCTTGACCAGGGCCACGAGCGGACCGCCGGCGGGGCCGAAGCAGCGGGCGATCGGGCCGAGCACGAGACCGAGCGAGATGAACGACACGTCGACCACCGCGATCCCGACGACCTCGGGCAGCACGCCGGGGCCGAGGGTCCGGGCGTTCGTGCGTTCCAGCGACACGACCCGCGGGTCGAGCTGCAGCGCGTTCGCCAGCTGTCCGCGCCCTACGTCGACGGCGTACACCCGCAGCGCACCGCGCTGGAGAAGGACGTCGGTGAAGCCACCCGTCGAGGCTCCCGCATCGAGGCCGATCAGGCCGGCCGGATCGATCCCGAAGGCATCGAGCGCCGCGGCCAGCTTGTGGCCCCCACGCGACACGTAGGGCTCGGGGGCCTCGACCGTGATGGGCGACGCCGGATCGACGAGGTCCCCGGATTTCAGGTCGCGACGTGCCCCGTCGCCCTCGCCGACCCGGACCTTGCCCGCCAGGACCAGTGCCTGGGCCCGGCTCCGCGACTCGGCGAGACCGCGCTCGACGAGCAGCAGATCGAGCCGCTGGCGTGGCTGCCGGGTCATCGGGGCGATCTCCGCGCTCACCGGGCTATCGTGGCACAGCCCGCTGCACCGCGACATATCTCGGTGCCGATCGGACGATCGAGCGGTCAGGCCTCGCGGATGACCGGGGTCGGTCGGTCGACCGGCACGGGCGCGGTCAGGCCGAGGGTCGCCAACGTCTCGCGCACCTGGGCGGCGATCCCGTCCGCGTCGAGCCGGATGAGCTCGCGCAGGTCCGCCACGGAACCATGATCGACGAACCGGTCACCTGGGATCCCGACGATCTTCAGCGCGACGTCCCGGTAGGCGGGATCGGCCAGCCTGGCCTCCTCGAGCACCTCGAGGACCGCCGAGCCGAACCCTCCGGTCACCACGCTCTCCTCGAGCGTCACCACCAGCCGCTTCCCGCGGGCCGCCCCGAGGATGAGCTCGCGGTCGAGCGGCTTGGCGAACCGGGCGTTGATCGCCCCGACCGACCAGCCTTCGGCCGCCAGCGCGTCGGCCGCTTCGATCCCTCGCGCGATGATCGGTCCGAACCCGACGAACAGGATGTCGGCGCCCGCCCGCAAGGTCTCCCCCCGACCGACCGGCAGGATCGTGGGGGCGACCGGCGGGACGTCGAAGCCGGGATCGCGCGGGTAGTGGAGCGCGAACGGATGGTCCTGGGCGAACGCGGTGTGGAGCAGCGATCGGAGCTCCTGCTCGTCCTTCGGGCTGGCGATGACGAGGTGCGGGATCTGGCGTTGCGCCGGGAGCGTGAACATCCCCTGGTGGCTCGTCCCGTCCTCGCCGACGAGACCCGACCGGTCGACCGCCAGGACGACGGGTTGGTCGTTCTGGCAGGCGTCGTGGACGGTCTGGTCGAACGCCCGCTGGAGGAACGTCGAGTAGATGGCCACGACCGGCCGCTCGCCGCCCATGGCCAGGCCGGTCGCCAGCGCGACCGCATGCTGCTCGGCGATGCCGACATCGAAGAACCGGTCCGGGAACTCAGCCTGGAACCGGTTCAGCCCGGTCCCGGTCGGCATCCCGGCCGTGATCGCCACGATGCGCCGATCGGTCCTCGCCAGCTCGACGAGCTCCGCGCTGAAGTAGGCGGTGTAATTGGGCGACTTCCTGGGCGCATCCGGCCGAGGCGCCGCGGGCGTGGCGTCGTCGGCCATGCCGGGATCGTGCGACGGACGCCCTGCACCGTTCGCGCCGTTCGTTCCGGCTGCCGTCTGCCCATTCGCGACGTGCCCGTTCACCCCGGCGCCGTTCGAGCCGGACCCGTGGACCTCGTAGGCGTCGGTCATCGGCGGGAGCGCCGCGCCGTGGAACCCGATCTGATCCGTCTCGGCCGGTCGGTAGCCACGGCCCTTCTGGGTCCGCACATGGACGATGACCGGCTCGCGCAGCTCGAGGGCCTGGGCGAACGTCCGCTCGAGCGCCTGGAGGTCGTGGCCCGGGACGACCCCGATGTAGGTGATCCCGAGGTCCTCGAACAGCTGACCCGGCTGGGCGAAGTTGACGACCGACTTGCGGAAGCGGCGGGACAGCTCGAGGGCCGTCTCGCCGACCACGGGCAGGCGCTCGATCGCCCGATCGTAGGCGGTCCGACTCTGCTGCCATGCAGGCGACAGCTTGATCTGGCTGAGGTACTTGCTGAACGCGCCGACGGTCGGGCTGATCGACATCTCGTTGTCGTTGAGGACGATCAGCATCTGCGTGCCGCGGTGACCGATGTCGTTGAGTGCCTCGAGACTGAGGCCGCTCATCAGGGCGGCGTCCCCGACGACCACCGCGATGCGCTCGAAGCTGTGGCGGAGGTCGCGGGCTTCGGCCAGCCCCTGGGCGATCGACAGGCCCGTCCCGGCGTGACCGCCGTCGAAGACGTCATGGGGCGACTCGCTCCGGCGCGGGAACCCTCCCACCCCGTCGAGCTGGCGGAGCGTGCCGAACCGAGCGAGCCGGCCGGTCAGCAGCTTGTGCGGGTAGGCCTGGTGTCCCGTGTCCCACACGATCCGATCGCGGGGCGACTCCAACAGGCGGTGGAGCGTGATGGCCACCTCCACGACCCCGAGCGACGAGCCGAGGTGGCCGCCGGTCGTCGCGACCGTCGAGATGATGACCTCGCGGATGTCCTCCGCAAGCTGTTCGAGCTGCGCGTCGTCGAGACCGCGCAGGTCGGCCGGACCATGGAGCTCCGACAGGATGGTCATCGGGCGGAGTCTACCCCGGAGGTCGAGCGGGCGGGGTTCGGCGCGGGGGCTCGGCGCGGGGCTCGGCGCGCCGCCGTCGCTCAGCGCGGGTCGGCGCCCTGGTCTGCCGGCTTGAGGTCGAGCGCCTCGATCGCGCCTCCGGCACGCTCGACAAGCCGGCTCACCCGGAGCTCGGCGTCGGCCAGCAGGGACGCGCACCGCTCGTGGAGCGCCACTCCGCGCTCGTAGAGGGCGATCGACGCCTCGAGCGGCGTCCCGCCCGCCTCGAGGGCCGCGACCACCTGCTGGAGCTCGGCCAGCGCCTGGTCGAACGTGAGCTCGGACGGATCGGGCCCGCTCGAAGGCGTCGCGCCGGCGCCTTCGGTCGGATCAGGGCTGGCGATCGTCACCGGACTCCTCGGGGGTCACCGTCTCGTCGCCGCGCTCCATCAGCCGGCCGATCCGCGGCGCCAGGAGCATACCAAGGGCGATCCCGGCCGCTCCGGCCACCACGACGATGCCAACCAGGACGACCAGGTCCCCGATCATCGATGGCCCCCGGGGCGATCGACCGTCGCGGCCACGTCGCCCCGGGCGACCCGGATCGACAGTCCCTCCCCCGCCGGGGCCTCTGCGGGATCGCGCACGATACGACCGTCGGCGGAGCGCCGTACGATGGCGTACCCGCGCTCGAGCGTAGCGGCGGGACCGAGCGCGCCCAGGGACGCGGCCGCCGCGTCGACGGTCGCTTGAGCCGTCGCCAGGCGGGTCGCGACCGCGGGCCGGAGCCGCTCCGCCGACCGCCCGGCCCCGACCCGACCTGCCTCGAGGCGGACCCCGACCGCCCGGGTCGCCCGATCGAGCAGCAACCCGGCTCGTTCTCGACTCGCCGCAAGGTGGGCCACCGGGCTCAGCGCATCGAGTGCCCGGCGCTCCGCCGCGGCGTCCCGCGCGGCCGCGGCGACGGTCCGGGCGGCCGCGGCGCGCAGCCGTCGGGTCTCGGCCACGAGCACCCCGGCCAGTTCGACCCGGTCGGGCACGACGATCTCGGCGGCTGCCGACGGCGTCGGCGCGCGTCGATCCGCGGCGAAGTCCGCCAGCGTGACGTCGGTCTCGTGGCCGACGCCGCACACCACCGGGAGCGAGTGCCCGACGATGGCCCGAACGACGGTCTCATCGTTGAACGACCAGAGATCCTCGAGCGACCCGCCGCCGCGGGCGAGGATGGTCACCGATGGAGCGTCGCCGGGCCGTCCGCTGCGGACGCATCGCTCGGCGTAGCGGTCGACCCAGGCCAGGGCCCGGACGATGCTGGGCGGCGCCCCTGCCCCCTGGACCTGGCACTGCGAGAGCACGACGCGCGCCAACGGCCAGCGCCGGGCGAGGACGTTCCGGATGTCGTGCCAGACGGCGCCCGTCTCGCTGGTCACCACGGCGATCACCGCCGGGCGATCCGGGAGCGGTCGCTTGCGCCCCGGGTCGAACAGGCCCTCCTCGCTGAGTCGGGCCTTGAGCGCCTCGAACCGGAGGGCCAGATCGCCGAACCCGGCCGGTTGGACCGAGCTGACGTAGAGCTGGTAGACGCCGTTGGCATCGAACACGTCGACCCGGCCGTTGGCCACCACCCGGAGGCCCGTCTGCGGCTCGTAAGGGGAGGCCATCCGATCGTCCCGGAACCAGACGCACTGGAGCTGGCTGCGATCGTCCTTGAGCGTGAAGTAGGCGTGGCCGGCACTCGAGACGGTCACCCGGCCGACTTCGCCCTCGACCCACACGTCGCGCAGGCGGTCGTCACTCCGGACGGCGTCGCGAACCGCCCGCGTCACGTCCGACACCCCGAGGATCGTCAGCCCGAAGGTCCCCGCCGGCGCGACCCGCTCGACGGGCGCAGGGCGGGGCTCCGGGCGGGGCTCCGAGCCGCCGGCATCGCGCCCCCGCGGCGGCGGTGCGTCCGTCGCGTCCCAGGCGGGGAGAGCCCAGTCCGGCGGTTCGCGGTCGGTCAACCCGGCCCTCTCAGACCCGGGTCTGGTACTCGCCGGTCCGGGTATCGACCCGGATCGTGTCGCCCTCCTCGACGAAGATCGGCACGGTGACGACGAGGCCGCTCTCGGTCGTCGCCGGCTTGCGGGCGCCGGTCTGCGTGTCCCCGGCGAAGCCGGGCTCGGTCTGGGTGACCACGAGGTCGACGGTCACCGGGAGCTCGACCCCGATGGTCTCACCCTGGTAGCTCGTCCGTTCCAGCGTCATCCCGTCGGTGAGGTAGTGGACCGCAGTATCAAGCTGCTCGGCCGACAGGAGGAACTGGTCGTACGTGTCGGTGTCCATGAAGTAGAAATCGTCCCCGTCGCGGTAGAGGAACTGAACGGGGCGACGCTCCATCGAGGCGCGCGGCCATTTCGTCCCGGCCTGGAACGAGCGCTCGACCGTCTGGCCCTTCTTGATGTTCCGGAGAGTGATCCGGACCTGCGCCGAGCCGCGGCCCATCTTGATGTGGTGGTAGTCGAGGATCTGCCAGAGGTCGCCATCGAGCTCGATCGCGACGCCCTTCTTCAGCTCACCGGTCGAGATCATGCTGGGCGGGCTCCTGGGGCGGCTCGGCGCGAGCCGAGCGGCGGACGGTGGTCCCGAGTCGACGACCGGGTCCGGGGGTGTGTCGCCGGATTGTAGCGGCTATTCCCCGCTCAACTCACGCAGCCGGACCTGGAACTCGGCCGTTTCGATCTCGCCGCGGGCGTAGCGGGCCTTGAGCGGGCTGGTCAACCGTCGACGACGACGACTTCCCGCGGGAAGTTCGTGAGGCGGATGCAGCGCCCGGCAGCCACGTCGATCGCGACGAGGTCCTCGATCCTGACGCCCATCTCGCCGTCGAGGTAGACCCCCGGCTCGACGCTGAAGACCGTCGGGCTCGGGAGTGGCTCGTCGGTCGCCATCCGGCCGAGGCTCGGCAGCTCGTGGGTGGCCAACCCGATCCCGTGACCGGTCCCGTGGCCGAAGTGTCCGCCGTGTCCTGCCGCGTTGATAACGGCCCGGGCCAGACCGTCGGCGGCGCGTCCGCTCGGCAACGCGGCGCCGGTCCGGATCGCCGCGGCGATACCATCGATCGTCGACGCCTGGGCCTCGGCCACCAACTCGTAGATCGCCAGGTCGCGCGCGGACGGCTCGCCGACGAACAGCGTCCGGGTCATGTCGCTCCGGTAGCCGTCGATCTGCGCCCCGAAGTCAAACAGCAGGACCTGGCCGCGGGTCACGGCGCGATCGCCCGGCGACCCGTGGGGCAATGCCGCCTCGGGGCCGGCCAGGCAGGCCACATCGAAAGCGAGCCCGTCCGCCCCGCCCGTCCGCATCAGCCACTCGAGCCTGAAGGCGAGCTCTCGCTCGGTGACCCCCACCCGGATCTCTGGAAGGAGCGCCGCGAGCGCGAGATCCGCGACCGAGCAGGCCGCGGCGATCCGGACCGTCTCAGCCGGCTCCTTGACCGCCCGCTGAGCTTCGACCCAACCGGCGGCCGGGACGAGCTCGACATCCGGCGCGGCCGCCGCGAGCTTTTCCCATGTCCCGTGACTGACGTGATCCGCCTCGACCGCGACCCGACGTGCCCCGAGCGACGCCATCAGCTCCGGCCAGCGCTTCTCGAGGTCGCCGTACACGGGCTCGATCCGAGCGCCGGGCGCCTCGCGCGCGGCCTGGATCGCATACCGACTGTCGGCGAACAGGACGACCTCGTTCGAGCCGACGAGGAACCAACCGGACGATCCCGCGACGCGATCCTCGCCGTCTCCGAGGATGAACCCGGTCAGGTACCGGACGTTCTCGCTCCGGACCCCGAAGTAGGCGTCCACGTCGGCCTCGAGGAGGCGCTCGCGGAGACGGGCCAGCCGGGTCGGACGCGCCATCCGGTCCGCCCGCGCCCAGGCCGTCCGGTCGGCGGCCGTCGGAGCCGGGGCGATGTCGTCCGGCCGCGGCGGTCGGTCGAGCCGCGACTCGGTCACGGGTAGCCGTACAACTTGACAGTCGGTCCCGAGTGGCTCACGTCGAAAGCGTACAGGAGCTCAGACACGTCACGGTATGGGTCGGCCCTGGCGCGGTTCAGGTCCGCATGGACGGAGATCTCGCCATTGGTACCAGCGGCTCGGTGTCGTGGGGCACCACTTCCGGGGTCGTGCCCGTCGTTTCACGCTCAGCCCTAGTACTTGCATGGGCCGATAGTCCTATAGGTGTTGTAGCCCGATCGGGCGGACATTGGTACCAGGACGGTCGCTGAACCTCATCAAGAGATCGACCGCCATCCCAACGGGAACGAGGTGATCGCAGATGGTCCTTTGCACTCAGATCCACGCGAGCCAGATGATGAAGTCGCTCCGCACGACCCTCGGCTCGCGGATCCAGGCCCGTGGTCAGGGTCTTGCCGAGTACGCGCTCCTCCTTGCTCTTATCGCCATCGTCGCCGTCGTCGCCCTGCTCTTCCTCGGCGGGCAGGTCAGCACGGTCCTCAGCACCGTCGGCGATTCCATCTAGTCAGCGCCGACGAAGAGACCCCGGCTCGCGCCTCTGGCGGCCGGGGTCTCTTCTTGTCCATGCCAGGCCGGGACGGCGGCCGGGCCTCGGGATACGCCTCCACGGCGCGGCGATCGCCGTTACCGGTAGCCGTACGAGTTGCCGGTCGGCATGGGTGGCGAGAGCTTGACACCGCTCGATCCGCCGGCGAGCCGGAACGCGGTCAACGACGATCGTGCGACATACGCCGAGGCAGCCTTCTGCCGGCGCCGGAGCCTTTTCGACAACCCGGACCGCTGGAGCCGGTGAGCCGCGAGCGGCCCGCGGGAGTCCTCGAGGACGAGGTGCCCGCGGCTGACCACCGGCTCTTGACGCGACATGTTGACCGGAGCAGCGTTGCGCTGACGAAGGAGAGCGGCATGGCCCGAACCAAGCCAAGGCGGGCGGAACGCAATGCCGGGGCGTTCTACACGCCGGATGTCGGCGGCGGCGGATTGATCCCCGTCCCGATGCGCACCCTCAGCGACGACTACCACGACGAGCCGACCGAGCCCGCGGACGATCGCGAGCCGGAGCCTGAGCCACCCAGCCTGATCGATCGGATCGTCGAGCGGCTGCGGCGACGACCCTTTCTCGGTCATTGACGCCGGCAGAACGACCAGACTCGTGGCCTCCCCGAAGAGCTGCGGCCAACCACCCACGGTTTAGCGGTACCCGTACTTCTTGAGGTTGGCCTGGTGCTCCTTGTACGTCTTGGCGAAGGCGGTCGTGTTGGAGCCGTCGTTCTTGGCCACGAAGTAGAGGTAGCCGCCCTTCGTGTCGGGGTCGAGCGCCGCGTCGATCGAGGCCACGGTCGGTGTCGCGATCGGACCCGGGGGCAGGCCCTTGTGCGTGTACGTGTTGTAGGCCGCGAGGTCGGCCGGGATCGTCGCGTCGGTCAGCCCGTCCTTGGGCGGTGCCCAGAACGTGTAGCCCGTCCACTTGTCGATCGGGAGCTTGGCGAGCTGGAGCGAGTCGTTCAGGTAGAAGATCGACGGATCCGAACCGAGGAACCCTGCCGTCTCGGTCCCGGGTTGGAGCCGGTTCTGGTAGACGCCCGCGATCTGGGCCCGCTCCTGGTCCAGGAACGCCTCGCGCTCGACCAGCGACGCCAGGGTGAGGACTTCGTGGAAGGTCATGCCGCGCGCCTTGGGAACCTTGAGCCGGTCGGGCCCGACATCGGCGTAGAACTTGTCGAGCATCTGGCGGATCAGTGCGTCCGGCGTGATGTCGGGCAGGACGCTGTAGGTCGCGGGCGCGAGGTAACCCTCGAGCGAGGCGCCCTTCGGCAGGTCCAGCCAGGGATAGTCGTCGAGCAGGCTCTTCGGGGGCTTCGTCGCCTCGGCGTAGAACTCGCTGGCATCCATCTTCAGGGGCAGCGTCTCGAGCTTCGCCGTGACCTGCTCGAGCCGCAGTCCCTCGCGCAGCGGCACGCTGACGGCTAGGTCGTGGGACACGAGCAGCGCAGTGACCAGCTGATCGGGGGTCATGTTCCGGCGCAGGATGTACGTCCCCGCCTGGAGCTTGCTGGCGAGATCGCGCTCGGACGAGATGAACACGAACGACCGGGCGTCGGTCAGGAAGCCCTGGTCGGCCAGCCGCGCCGCGATCACCGCCGCCGTGTCGCCCTCGGCCACGGTGAACTCGACCTGGGCCGGATCGGTGGCGGGCGCATCGGTGAGGGCCGTGCCGAGATCCTCCCTGACCAGACCCCCGACGAACGGCAACCGGAGCGCGCTCGGATTGTCGGCGGCCCAGCCGACGACCGCCCCCGCCACGACCGGACGGAGGACCGTCAGCGACACGATCAGGACAATCCCGGCCAGGACGAACAGGAAGGCGATCAACCGGAGGAGACCACCGAGCCCGAACCCTCCGCTCGCCCGCGGCGCCTGCGGCGGGCGACCGCCGGCGCGGGGCGGCTCCGGGGATCGCCCGCCGCGTCGCGATCCCTCGCCGGGATCCGGCGGTCGCGCGTAGTGCTCCTCGTCGATCTCGACGTCCGCCAGGCCGTAGCCCTGGCTGTCACGAGGTCCACCCCCGCCGCGGACGGTCATCGACCGGCATCCTGGCGTGCGCGAGCGTCGAGCTCGTCCTGGAGGATGATCGCCGCGGCCTCGCGGTCCACCCTGGCCCGATAGGCGTCGCGCTGGGATGCCGTCGGTGGGCCGCCAGAGCGGCCGCGCTTCATCGGACCAAGGCGTTGTTCGGCGAGATGGCTGGAGAGACGCTCATCGCGGAGCGTGACGGGCAGGCGCACGAGTGGTGAGACGGACTCGACCCAGGCTAGCGTGACGTTCGCCTGGGTCCCGGTCTCCCCCGACGCCTCGAGCGGCAACCCGACCACGAGCTCGGCGGCATCGTGCTGGGTGGCGAGGCGCACGATCGCCTCGGCGTCCGCGGCGACGTCGCGGGCCCGGCGGAGCGTGGCCAGCGGGACCGCGGCCCCGTCGCTGTCCGCGACCGCGACGCCGATCCGCTTCTCGCCCAGATCGATCCCGAGGATCCGGGTCACGGGCCGCTGGCCGAGGGTGCCGGTCCCGGCGACGATCCGTCGAGCCCGGTCACGGTCAGGTCGAGCCGGGCATCGAGGGTCGGGATCGACGACACGAAGCCGGGCCACGTGCTGATCGTCACCGAGCCGTAGCGCTCGAGCAGTCGCTTGGCATCCACGACCGACTTCCCCTTGATCTGCTCGCGCAGGACGGCGGCATCGAGGACCGGGATCGCCTGCGCGTTCGCCGTCACCCGGAAGTCGATGAGATCGCCGTCCGCCTGGCCGCCGTCGTGCTTCGAGGTCACCGAGCCGTCCTTGAGGGCGTGCTCCGACGGGACGTTGGCCGCGATCCTTCCCGCGGCGACCTGGTCGATGAGCTTCGTGTCCACGGCGACGACCGTGCCGGTCGCGGTCGCCGCCAGCTGGAACGTCGGCTGCTCCAGCCCGACAAGAGTCGCTGGATCGGGCGTCGCGACCGGCGTGCCGAGATGGCCGGTGGCCGGGAACGCGGTCGACCCGTCCGGCAGGTCGTCCGGAGCCGCGGCCCACGTGTCGAACTGCGCGGCCAGGTCCTTGCCCAGCTGAACGATCGCGGCGTCGACGTCCTTCTGCGATACCTCTGGCGACTCCTGGCGAGAGCCACCGCTCGTGGCATCCCGGTTCGTGACGGTGATCAGCAGGTCCTTGATGTCGGCGGGCAGGACGATGATGGTGCCCGGATCCACATTGGACGCAGGTCCGGCTCGTACAGCGGTGATGGGAACGTCCTTCAGCGACGGCCCCGTGGTGAACGACGCTTTCGGGATCGTCACGGACTGCGTGGTGACAAAGGCGATGCCCGAACCCGTCCGGACGCTGGTCCCCGCCGGGACGGTCACGAGCAGGAACGTGTTCTTGCTGGTGAAGGTGACCTGACCGGTCGCCTTCTTCTGGACCACCTTCACACCCGTGGTCTTGAACTCGTCCGAGGCGGTGAAGTCCTGGCTCAGACGCGTCGCGGGGATGACACCGCCTTCGGCGTCGACCGAGGTGGCGTCGGGGTCGGCCCGGACGACGAAGTCCACCGGCCCGATCGGCACCGCGACCGGGGTCACCACCACCGATGCCGACGGGAGGAGGACATATCCGATGACGGCGAGGATGACCAGGACCACGACCAACGAGCCGACGACGGCGACGAGCCCGCTCGGCAGGCCGCGCCCCGACCGGACCGGCGGGACGGACGCTCCGGCCGCCGCGCTCGAACGGGCGCGGGTCTCGGCAGGCGGCATCTCCGGTCGCGGCGACACATCGGCCGGCGCCGTAGCGGCCTCGATCGGAGCGACGGGCAGTGGCACCGGGACCGCCACCGACGCGGTCGAAGGTGGCGAAACGGGAGCCGTCGACACCGGCGTCGCGTCGAATAGCCCGATGGTCTCAGGAGTCGCCGCCACTCCCGCGGCGCCGGTCGCCGCAGCCCCGGCAGCCGCGGCTCCGGCTGCCTTCTTACGCGACCGCTTGGGCGTGCTCCCGCTCGCCGGCGGACCGGCATCGACAGACGGAGCCGCAGGGGGCTCGACCGGCGGGGCCGGCGGAGCTGGCGGGGCGATGGCCTCCTCGAACTCGGCGACGGTCGCATGGACCGGCAGACCCGCCGATGCCGCGATCGCCCGGGCGGCCGGATCGGCCGCGACGATCGAGAGCACGCGGTTCCGTTCGAGACCCTCCCGCGACAGCAGCCGGAAGTTGATCCGCGACGTGGCCAGTCGCGAGCCTGGCGGCAGGACGAGGGCGACCTTGGTGTCGGTGGCCGTGCGGATCCGCGCGGCAGCGGTCGTGATCTCGTCGTCGACGTCGAGGTAGATGATCGAGGCCATCGCGCTAGACCTTCATCGCCCGAAGGACGCGCCGGAGTGCCGCGTCGAGGGGATTCTCGGTCGACTGGAGCTCGATCGCCTGGTGGGCGAGACCGAGCGGCGTCACGTCCTGCTGGTCGACCAGGAGCTTCGTCGCGTCGACGATCGAGGCGACCTGGTCGGGCGACATGATCGTGACCTCGGGCCGTCGGGCGAACGGGAGGTGCTTCCAGAACCGCTCCGCCTCGAGCGCCGCCAGGATCTCGGGCAGCCGCGACCCCCCGCCGCACAGGTGGATCCGGCCGGGGAGGAGGTCGCCGCCGGACAGCTCCTCGATGACCAGCTCGACGCCCGCCGACCAGACCGTGACGTCGTCGGTCACGATCGCCTCGATCTCGTCGCGGCGGTCGACCGGGAGCCCCCGCGCATAGTCGACCTTGAGCGCCTCGGCCCGCGGGAACGGCAGGTCGAGCCGATCGGCGATCGACTTGGTGAAGGCCCGGCCGCCCAGGGCGAACATCCGGGTGCCCTCGATCCCGCCCTGCCGGACGAGCGCGACGTCGGTCGTCCCGCCGCCGATGTCGATGAAGATCGCCCCGGCCTGCTGGACCTGCTCCGCGCCGAGGACCCGGGCCACGGCATACGGCTCGGCGACGATCTCGAGGAGCTCGAGGTCGAGCTGGCTGGCCACGCTCTCCAGCGCGCCGAGATGGACGAGCGGGGCGAACGCGTCGAAGATCCCGATCTTGACGTAGCGCCCGCGGAACCCGACCGGGTTGGTCACCGCGTAGCCGTCGATGCTGGCCGAGGTGACCGCGGCGTGGACCAGCCGCACGTCGACGTGCGGCAGGCCGGTCTCCCAGGTGATCGATCGCTCGGCCTCGCGGAGCGCCTCCTGCTGGACCGCGTCGATGAGCTTCTGGAGCTCCGCCTCGGAGATCGGCTGGTCCGGCTTCCGGCGCTCCTGGCTGTTCGTGGTCGTGAACCCCTTGACCAGCTCACCCGCGATCCCGATGACCACCTGCGTCGGACGGAAGCCGGCCATCTCCTCCGCTTCCTGGAGGGCGACGGCGCAGTTGTCGACCACCGCCGCGATGTCGGCGACCGTGCCCGACTGCATGTGCGACAGTCCCTGGCGCTTGCGGCCCACGCCCCGGACGGTCCCCTGTCCCTGGTCGTCGATCTCGAACACGAGCGCTTTTGCGAACTCCGTGCCGATGTCGAGCGCCGTACACGCCGCCAGGGCGGGCAGGTCGTCGCGCTGCCAGAGGCGACGCCAGAAGGCCATCTAGCCGGACGCTCCGTTCGAGGCCGCCAGGGCGATCGAGATCGCCTCGAGCGCCGCGGGCAGGCCGTCGCGCCGGGTGCCCTTGCCCTGGGCCATCTCCGCCCGGCCGCCGCCCTTGCCGTCGATGCTGCCGACCGCGGCCCGGACCAGGTCGCCGGCCCCGATCCCCCGCCCGACGAGGTCGTCGCTGACGGTGACGAAGACCTGCGGCTCCTCGGCGTCGAGACCGAGCGCGAGCACGCCGGACGGGATCAGTCCGCGGAGGTCCTTCGCGGTGCTCTTGAGGGTGTCCATCGATTCGAACGGTCCGGCGTAGGCGACCAGCCGGACCCCCGGAGCCGCCTCGACCACGCGGCTCGCGAGGTCGGCCGGCCGGGGCGGCCCGCCGGCCGTGGCCGCCGACTTGAGCTTCCGCTTCGTCTCGCGCAGCTCGTCCTGGAGTGCCGCGATCCGGTCGGGGAGCGCGTCGACGGTGTTGGCCCCGGCCGTCTCGGTCGCCCGCTCGAGGGTCGCCAGGCGGCCGGCCAGGAACGCATCGGCACCGTCACCGGTCAGCGCCTCGATCCGGCGCATCCCGCTGCCGATGCTCCGTTCGCCGACGATCACGAAGCCGCCGATCTGGCCCGAGGCGCGGCAATGGGTGCCGCCGCACAGCTCGTGGCTGTAGCCCTCGACCCGGACGGTCCGCACGGTCTCGCCGTACTTCTCGTCGAAGAACGCGTCCGCGCCGGCCTCGATCGCCTGGCGCATGCTCATGGACGACGGCGTGACCGGTCGGTCGTCCCGGATGACGCCCCGGACCTCCGCCTCGATCGCGGCACGCTCGTCGTCGGTCAGGCCGCGCTCGAACGGGAAGTCGAAGCGCAGGTAGTCGGGCGTGACCAGCGACCCGGCCTGCCGGGCGCGCGACCCGACGACGTTGCGCAGGGCACGATGGAGCAGGTGCGTCCCGGTGTGGTTCCGCATCGTGCGCGCACGGCGCTCGGCATCGACCTCGGCCACGACCCGCTGACCGACCCGCAGGCCGCCGCGCAGCGTGCCACGATGGACGATCAGTCCACCGAGCGGGCGCTGGGTGTCGTCGACCTCGAACACGACGTCGCCACCGAGCGTCAGGATGCCCCGATCCCCGATCTGGCCGCCGCCCTCGGCATAGAACGGCGTGCGATCGAGGACGACCTCGGCCGCGGCCCCGGCCGGCGCCGCGAAGTCGACGTCCCCGACGGCCTCGAGCTCCTGGTACTCGAGCCCGTCGCGGATGATCGCCACGACCGTCGCGTCGTCGGCCCGGGTAGTCTCGTAGCCCTTGAACTCGGTGTCGCCGATCCTGGCGTGGATGGCCTGGTACAGCGCGGTCAGCTCCGCATGCTGCGACAGCTCCGCCTTCCGGCCGCTCCGACTCCGCTCGCGCTGCTCGGCGAGGGCGGTGTCGAAGCCGGCCCGGTCGACCGTAACGCCGTACTCCGCGGCGAGCTCGACGGTCAGGTCGATCGGGAAGCCGTACGTGTCGTGCAGCCGGAAGGCGACGTCGCCTCCGAGCACCGGGGCGTCCGGCGGAAGATCCTCGGGACGACGGCCGACGGTCCGCTCGGCCGATGTCAGCGGGATGAGCGCCTCCTCCAGCAGGCCCTCGCCGGCGGCCAGCGTCCGGGCGAATTGGCGCTCCTCGAGCGCGATCACCCGCTGGATCTCGTCATGGCGCTCGAGCAGGATGGGATAGGGCTCCCCCATCGTCGCGATGACCGTTTCGGACAGATCGGCCAGGAACGGCTCCGTCCGGCCGAGCAGGCGCCCGTGCCGGACGGCCCGGCGGATGATGCGGCGCATGACGTAGCCCCGGCCCTCGTTGGACGGTCGTACTTCGTCGGCGGCGAGGAATGTCGCGGCTCGGACATGGTCCGCGATCACCTGGTAGCTGAAGCGCTCGGCCTCGAACGTCCCTGGGTCGTGCCCGAGCAGCTCACCGAGCCGAGCGTGGATCGGCGTGAACAGGTCCGTGTCGTAGTTCGTCGGGACCTGCTGGAGGACCGCCGCGAGACGCTCCAGCCCGAGGCCCGTGTCGACGCTCGTGAACGGGAGCGGGTGGCGCCCGTCGGGTCGCTGGTCGAACTCCATGAACACAAGGTTCCAGATCTCGACCCAGCGCGGGCAGTGCTCGTCGTGGTCGGGCACGCAGTGCGGACCCTCTGAGAACTCACTCCCGCGGTCGAAGTGGATCTCGCTGCACGGTCCGCACGGACCCGTCTCGGCCATCCGCCAGAAGTTCTTGTCGTCGCCGGCGTCGACGTCGCCCCAGCGCGCCATCCGTTCCGGGGGCAGCCCGATCTCGTCCTGCCAGATGTCCCAGGCCACCTGATCGTGGGTGTAGGTCGTCGCGGCCAGCCGGTCGGGCGGGATACCGAGGTCCCGGGTCAGGAACGTCCATGCCCAGTGGATGGCGTCACGCTTGAAGTAGTCGCCGAAGCTCCAGTTGCCGAGCATCTCGAAGAACGTGTGGTGGCGCGGCGTCCGGCCGACCTCTTCGAAGTCGTTGTGCTTGCCCGCCACCCGAAGGCAGCGCTGGTAGTCGACGGCGCGCTTGTAGCTTCGCGTCTCGGCCCCGGTGAAGACCTCCTTGAACTGGACCATCCCCGAGTTCGTGAACAGAAGCGTCTGGTCGCCCGCGGGGACGAGGCTGGCCGACGGGACGACCTCGTGGCCACGCTCGTCGAAGAACGCGATGAAGCGCCGCCGGATCTCGGCGGCGGGCAGGGCCTTGATCCGGGGGTCGAGGGTGACGTCAGGGGTCGGCATCGGCCGTAACGGTACCAAACCCGGCCTCCCGACCGAAGGTGGGGGCTCGTCGCGACGCCCTGGGTCAGCCCCGATCCGACCGTCGCATGAACCGAAGCCAGATCCGCGACCCGGCGATGGCGGCACCGACCAGGGCACCGATCGTGAGACCGCGCAGGAATGGCGTCGTTCGCCGGCCGGGATCGGCGTCGTTGCGGCGGGTCACGTTCGACCGTCCTGCGGTCCCAGCGCGGCGACGACCGACACCAGCCCGATCCCGAGCGAAGCACCCAGCACCGCGGCCAGGACCCGGAAGTCACCGAGGCGGATGATGTCGAACCCGAGCCGCTCGCCGAGCGAGTCGCCCGCCCACGCACCGAGGATGGCCGCCAGGAGGAGGAGCGGCAGGCGCCCGCCGACCGAGCCACGGATCAGGGCGTACAGCGCGGTCGTGAAGATCCCAACGAGCACCGCGAGCACGAAGGCCGGGCCGATCACGCGGCCAGTATAGGCACGGGTCGTTCCGGCCCTCGACCCGGCGCCGGATCTACGCGCGGGCGGCGATCCTGCCACCACCGAGGACGAGGTCATCCAGGTAGAGCACGGCCGCCTGGCCCGGCGACACGGCCCACACCGGCGTGTCGGTCTCGACGACCCAGCCGCCCCGACGATCGGCCGTGTCCGGTCCGTCCGGACGGACATTCGCGGGTACCGGGCGGGCACGATGGCGGATCCGGACCTCGGCTCGGAACGGCTGGGCGGATCCGGCGGGCGGCTCACCGGCCACGAACGACACGTCGCGAAGCGGGACCGTGCGCGTCTCGAGGTCCGCCCGCCGACCCAGGACGATCGTGTTCGTCGCGGCGTCGATCCGGCTGACGTAGCGGGGCTCCCCGACGGCGACGCCCAATCCGCGCCGCTGTCCCACGGTGAAGCCGGCCGAACCGCCGTGCTCACCGAGCGTCGTCCCGTCGGTGTCGATCACCGCACCGGGCGTCGGGGTCCAACCGGCGCGCTCGCGCAGCGCGTCGCGGTAGTCCCCGCCGGGGACGAAGCAGATCTCCTGGCTCTCGGGCTTGTCGGCCGTGGCAAGCCCGAGCGATCGGGCGACCTCGCGGACCTCGGGCTTGGTCAGCTCGCCGAGCGGGAACCGGGCGTGCGCCAGCTGGTCCTGGCGAAGGCCGTACAGGAAGTACGTCTGGTCCTTGTCGGGGTCGTTCGCCTTGAGGAGGCGCGCGTTCCCGGCCGGATCCGTGTCGCGTCGCGCATAGTGGCCCGTCGCGACCGCCTCGCACTCGTACAGGTGTCGGGCCCGCCCGAGGAGCGCCCCGAACTTCACGTAGGTGTTGCAGTCGACGCACGGCGACGGGGTCTCGCCGCCGAGGTAGGCCGCCAGGAACGGGCGCATCACCCCGGCGTCGAACTCACGTTCGAGGTTCATCACGAAGAACGGGATCCCGAGCTGGCCCGCGACCCGACGAGCGTCGTCGGCCGCGTCGAGCGAGCAGCAGCTCTTCTTGAACTCCGAATAGGTGTCCGCGACGTCGTGCAGCCGCATCCAGACGCCGACCACCTCGTGACCCTGCTCGTGGAGCAGCGCGGCCGCGACCGATGAATCGACGCCGCCGGACATGGCGACCAGGATGCGGCTCAAGGGAGCGTCGTCGGGTTCGTCGAGGTCATCAGGTGGGCATCCTACCCCGAGCGGTCGAGTGACCGGTCCCGGCCACGGACGCTCAAGGGGCCGATCGAACCCCCGGTCGATCCCGACTGGTCCATCATCCGCGGATGGACATCTCCGAGATCGAGCCGCGCGGACCGTTCAGCCTCGCCGCCGCCCAGGACTTCGCCGGAGGGTTCCCGGCCGGGATCGGTGGCGGAGCCGCGACCGGGACGAGCCTGGTGATGGCCTTCGCGGTCGAGGAGCCCGGTTGGGCCCACGGCGCGGTCGCCGAGTTCAGCCAGCCGGCCGATGGGGCGCCGGTCCGGGTCAGGCTCGTGACGGCGGGCGATCCCGGGGTCGCCCTGGCCCAGGCCCTGCGGACGGTCTCGCTCGATCGCGACGGGACCGGCTGGACCGCCGTCGGTGAGCGAGACCCGATCATCGGCGGACTCCAGCGCGACTACCGCTACCTCCGACCCGTGTGCTTCTACTCGGCGTACGAGGCTGCGACCTCGTTCGTGATCGGACAGCGGATCGCGAGGACCCAGTCGGCGCGGATCAAGGCACGGCTGGCCGAGCTGGCGGGAGACCGCATCGACCTCGACGGTCGGTCGTTCACGACCTTCCCGCGCCCGGACCGGCTCCTCGAGCTCCACGACGTCCCCGGCCTGAACGCCGAGAAGATGACTCGCCTCCACGGCCTCGCACAGGCGGCGCTCGAGGGTCGTCTCGACACGGAGCGCCTGCGGGGTCTGTCCACGGACGCCGCCCTCGCCGAGCTACGGACGTTGCGCGGAGTCGGGGAGTTCACGGCCGAGGCCGTCCTCCTCCGGGGCTGCGGCATCGTCGACGAGGTCCCGAGGTCGGACACGATGGGTCCAGAGGCGGTGGCGGAGCTCTACGGCTTGGACGGGCCGCCCGATGCGGCTGCGTACTCGTCCGTCACCGACGGGTGGCGACCGTACCGGATGTGGGCCGTGGTCCTGGTGCGTGTGGGCTGGGGACGCCGACAGGCGAAGCCGGTCAGCTACCGCCGTGACCGGGGTCGAGCCTAGACCTGGAGCTCGGCCAGCGGGTCCGCGGCAAGGACGGCCTCGCCCGAGCGATGGGCGCGCAGGACCGTCGGGATGACCGCGACCGCCGTGTCGATCTCGTCCGACGTCGTCGTCCGGCCCAGCGAGATCCGCAGGGCGCCGCGCGCCTCATCGTCCGGATAGCCCATCGCCGACAGGACGTGGCTCACGTCGGCCGAGCCGGTCGCGCAGGCCGACCCGACGGACGTCGCGATCCCTTCGAGGTCGAGGCCCAGCGCGACCGCGGACCCGTCCGTTCCGGTGACCACGACCGACAGGAGTCCCGGGAGACGCTCGCGCGGATGACCCGTGAGCTCCGCCCCGTCGACCGCCAGGACGGCGTCGCGCAGCCGATCGCGCAGGCCGCGAACGCGCGCCACGGTCCCGGGACGCTCGGCACACGACAGTTCGTAGGCGGCGGCCATCCCGACCGCCAGGGCGAGACTCTCCGTCCCGGCTCGCCGGTGACGCTCCTGCGACCCCCCGTGCTGCTGGGCGAGGAGGTGTGTGCCGTGCCGGACGTACAACGCCCCGACGCCCTTCGGACCCTCGAACTTGTGGGCCGCCAGGCTGACCAGGTCCGCCCCGAGCGCCTCGAGGTCGAGATCCACCCACGGCGCCGCCTGGACCGCGTCGACGTGCAGGACCACCCCGCGTCGGGAGCGGATCCGCTCGGCGATCTCGCCGATCGGCTGGATCGTCCCGACCTCGTTGTTGGCCAGCATGACGCTCACCAGGATCGTCCGGTCGGTCAGGGCCGCCTCGACCACATCGGGGTCCAGCCGGCCGTATCGGTCGACCGGCAGCTCGACGACCTCGAAGCCGAACTTCTCCAGGTACCTGAGCGTGTGGCCGACCGCGTGGTGCTCGATCGAGCTGGTCACGATCCGGTGGCCGTGAGCCTTGCCGGCCCAGGCCGCGCCCTTCAGGGCCAGATTGTTCGACTCGGTGCCGCCGGACGTGAAGACGACCTCGCGCGGTCCGACGTTGAGCCGGGTGGCCAGTCGCTCGTGCGCCTCATCCAGCGCTGCGCGCGCCCGCCGGCCGTAGGCGTGGGCCGACGATGGATTGCCGAAGACCTCGGTGAGATACGGCAGCATCGCGTCGACGACCTCGGGGCGGACCGGGGTCGTCGCGGCATGGTCGAGGTAGATCGTCATGGGAGCCGTATCGTAGCCCGCCGTCGGCGCCGGCGAGCCGGACCGATCCCGACCGTCCGGCTCCTCCGGGGCGACCGGTCAGCAGAGCTTCGTCAGGCCTTCTTCTCGTCGCGCATGCTCGGCCAGGTCTTCGACAGCGGCGGGAGCTCATCCTCGGTCGGCTGCTTCGACCGGGACCGAGGCTCGGCGCTCGGCTTGTTGCTCAGCACGTTCACGCCCATCAATAGGCCCATCGAATGGCCTTCGGTGTCGTCGGCGTCGCCGACCGGCGAGGTCTCGGGTGCATCGCTGCCGGCGATGGGTTCGGTGCGCTCGTCCTTGGCCATCGGGGATCCCTCTTCGCTACGACGGGTCTCCGGTCAGGGTGACGGACGCGTGATGCCGAAGCAACCGTGCGGCGCGACCACGGGACTGTCGTCCGCGCGACATCCTGGTCCCGACCCGTTCGCCTCGGCGCGCGCTAGACCGGTGCCTGCTCGTCGGCGAGCCGGGCCTGCTCGGCCCGGCCCAGGGCACGCCGCCGCTCGTGCTCCGACAGGAAGCGCTTGCGCAGCCGGATCGAGGTCGGGGTCACCTCGACCAGCTCATCCTCCGAGATGAACTCGATCGCCGACTCGAGCGTGATCTGGCGAGGCGGGGTCAGCCGGAGGGACTCGTCGTGCGAGTGGGTCCGGATGTTGGTCAGCTGCTTGGCCTTGGTCGCGTTGACGTTCATGTCGCCGGAGCGTGTGTTCTCACCGACGATCATCCCCTCGTAGACGTCTTCGCCGGCACCGATGAACAGCTCGCCGCGATCCTCGAGGTTGAACAGCCCGTAGGCATTCGAGACACCGGTCCGATCGGCGACCAGCACCCCGTTCGTCCGGTGGGTGACGTCGCCTGCCCACGGGCCGTAGCCCTCGCCGAGCTGGTGGAGCAGCGCCGTGCCGCGGGTGTCGGTCAGGAGCTGGCCGCGGTACCCGATCAGACCGCGGACCGGGATGATGAACTCCATCCGCACCCGGCCGTCGGCGTCGGAGCTCATCTGCTCGAGACGACCCTTGCGACCGGCGAGCGCGGTCTGGACCTCGCCGATGTAGTCGGGCGGGATGTCGATCGTGATCCGCTCGTACGGCTCCTCGACGCGGCCGCCGACGGTCCGCAGGATGACCTCCGGGCGGCTGACCGTGAGCTCGAACCCTTCGCGCCGCATCTGCTCGATCAGGATCGCCAGCTGGAGCTCGCCGCGGCCGCGGACCTCGTACGTGTCGCCCGACTCGGTCGGGTAGACCTCGATCGAGACGTTGCCCAAGGTCTCCTTCTCGAGCCTCGCCTTGATCTGACGACTGGTGACGTACTTCCCGTCGCGGCCGGACAGCGGCGACGTGTTCACGCCGAAGGTCATCCGGAGCGTCGGTGCGTCGACGTCGAGGCGCGGCATCGGGCGGGGGTCGCCCGGGTCGGTCAGGGTGTCCCCGATCGTCACCTCGGGCAAGCCGGCGACGGACACGATGTCGCCCGGTCCGGCCTCGGCGATGTCGACCCGGTCGATGCCGTGGGCGGTCTGGAGGCTGGTCACCGTGCCCGCCAGCAGGACGGTCCGCCCGGGCTCCACCCGGCCGGCGGTGTCGCCTGCCTCGTCACGCACGACCGTCACGCGCTGACCCATCCGGATCCGCCCGTTCCAGATCCGCCCGACCGCCATCCGGCCGACGTAGTCGTTGGCCGACAGGTTCGTGACCAGGAGCTGGAGCGGGTGACCCTCCTCGTAGGTCGGCGGAGGCGTGACCCGCACGAGCAGGTCGAGCAGCGGGGTCAGGTCCGTCCCGGGCTGCCCCGGGTCGAGCGTGGCGGTGCCCGCCTTGGCGTTCGTATAGACCACGGGGAAGTCGATCTGATCCTCGTCCGCTCCGAGGTCGATGAACAGCTCGTACACGGCGTCAAGGACCTCGGCCGGGCGCGCGTCACCACGATCGATCTTGTTGAGGGCGACGACGACGGGCAGGTGGCGAGCCATCGCCTTCTTGAGCACGTAGCGCGTCTGCGGCAGCGGGCCCTCCGCGGCATCCACCAGGAGCAGCACGGCATCGACCATCAGGAGCGAGCGCTCGACCTCGCCGCCGAAGTCGGCATGGCCCGGGGTATCGACGATGTTCAGGCGGATCCCGGCGTGGTCGACCGTGGTCTGCTTGGCCAGGATCGTGATGCCCTTCTCACGCTCGAGGTCACCCGAGTCCATGACCCGGTCGACGAGCGCCTGGTTGGCCCGGAACGTCCCGGTCTGGCGAAGCATCGCATCGACCAGGGTCGTCTTGCCGTGGTCGACGTGCGCGACGATGGCGATGTTCCGAAGGTCGGACCGGATCGCGGATGGAGCGGCGGCGGGCACGGTGATGCGGATCTCCTGGGTCGATGGGGCCGCGCCATTCTCGCATGGATCGGCCGGATCGCGGGATGGCACGGCTCCGGACGCACGGACGCCGGCCCGGGTGAAGGGCCGGCGTCCGGATCGGTTCTCGTGCGACCGGTCAGGGACCGGTCATCTGGCCGTCAGTGGGCGGTCGCCGCAAGGAGCGGGACGAGCACGTTCGCCTTCGGGCTGCCGAGGCCCGTGACCGGGTCCCAGCCCCTCGACGTCTCGTACCCCTCGATCCCGGCGAAGTCGTTCGTACCCGAGCGGATGTCGTGGAACGTCCGGGCGTAGGTAGGCGACGACCTTGCGAAGCCGTAGAGGTCGTCGTTGACCAGGCCGAGCCGATGACCGGCCAGCTGGTCGGCGAGGGCGATCAGGCCGGCCCACTGGGGCGACCCTTCACTCGTTCCCCCGGCGCGGAAGAAGAGCGTCGGATCGAGCGGATCCAGCCCGAGGACCTGGAGGAACACGCCGTCATGGAGGAGGACTCCCCCGTCGACGCCGGCCGAGTAGGCGACGTCCGGGATGCCTCGCGCCGAGCGGCGCGTGCCCCCGAAGCCGGCCTGGTACGACGGACGTCGGTAGCTGTCCGAGAACCCGCCGCCGCTGCAGCCATCGCCGTCGGCGGTCAGGCACGGGATGCCGATGTCCTGGGCTTCCGACCAGGCGGTCTCGCCCTTGTAGCGGCCTTTGGCGCCCGCGTCGAGCGTCGTCCCGCCGACGCCGAGGACGAGCGGATCGGTCGCCGGCGAGGAGGCGTCCTTGAACACCGCGTCGCTGCCGTCGCAGGCGAACTGGGCGACGCCGTCATCGCCGGTCGCGGCGATCAGGGTGATCCCCTTGTCGGTCGCCCGCTTGAACACGCGATGCTGCGCGTCGAGGAGATCGGGCAGGACGCACGTCTCGCCTTCGCCGAAGCTCTGCGAGATGACGTCGCCGAGGTTGTGGTCGACGGCGTACTTGGTCGCCGCCAGGATGTCGGCGTCCTCGGACGACTTGGCCTCGACGAGGACGATCTTGGCCTGCGGCGCGATGGCGTGGGCCCACTGGACGTCGAGCGTGATCTCACCGGCCCAACCGGTGTGGTCGGGGTTGTTGAAGTCGAAGTCCGGGACCCCCTGCGGCGCGATCACCTTGAGCACCGGATCGGGCAGGCCGAAGGTGGCGTCGAAGATCGCGAGGTCCGACGCGACATACGGGTTCGAGAAGGCGTCGACGATCACGATCGTCCGCTTCTTGCCCGTGATCCCGTGGGCGAGCAGGGCGTCGACGCCGTAGGCCCGCTGGATCTGGCCCGGGTCGTAGCAGCGCCCGGCGCCGATCGGCCGGTCCTGGCACGCGAAGTGTGCGGCAGCGGCCTTGTGGACCAGCGTTCGGTCCGGGTGGACCTGGATCCGGTGCGGCACGACGTCGACGGCGAGGGCGGTCGCCGGAGCGACCCCCGATGTGGCGAGGACCGCCGCGGCACCGAGCGCGGCGATGCGTGAGGCGGTCGACCGAAGCAGGGTCGAGTTCAGATGCATGTGAGGTGCGTCTCCTTGATCACCGGGGATGAACGTGGAACACGTCGATGAAGCCTTGGGTTCGACCGGCCGGTCCGCGATCGGACCGCGGGTCGAGGCGACGCTGAGCTTGCCCTCCCTCCTCCGCCGACCTTCGTCGGCGCGGTCCCAGCCGTCCCGGCGCAGGAGCCTCCGTCGGTAGCCGTCAACGTATCGGCCGGGAGGCCATCCGGTCAAGACCTGCGCGGGTGATGTCGACTGGTAGATTCAGCCCATGACCGTCGCCGCCGTCATCCTGTCCGCCACCGCCGAAGGTTCCCTGACCGACACGCTCGGCCAGCCCCGGGTGCGCCGCCTGGTGGATCTCGCCTGGTCAGGCGGGGCCCTTCCGATCGTGGTCGTGTCGCCCGACCCGGATGGCGGGGTCGCGAGCGCCCTCGCCGGGACCGAGGCCTCGTGGGGCTCGCCCGCGCCCGACGCGGGCGGCCCGGCCGGCCAGATGGTCCGTGGCGTCGAGCTCGCCGAGTCCGAGGTCGGCGAGACGTCGGCGGCCCTCCTCTGGCCGGGGCGGATGACCTGGGTCGGGCCCGAGACGATCACGTCGCTGATCGAGGCCCACGGGACGGACCCCGGCACGCTCCTCCGGCCGGCGTGGCACGGCGACGCCGGATGGCCGGTCCTGCTTCCGATCCGTCATCTCGATGCGCTCCGTGACATCCCCCCCGATCGGATGCCCCCGGATGTCGTCGCCGACCTGGCGGCCGCGATCCCTTCCCGACTCGTCGAGCTCGGCGATCCCGGCGTTATCCACGGCGTCGATACACCGTTCGTCGACCTGCCCGCGTACGAGGGTCCACCCGATCCGCCCGCCGGGTCCGGCCGCGAATGGGGCGCCGACATCGCAGCCGCGGCCGGCCTCCCGGAGCCCGATCCCGCCTCGGAGGTGTGAGACCCGTCAGCGCTTCGGGACGACGATCCTGAACTTCCCGCCGACCTTCGAGAACGTGTAGTCGACGCGATCGTGGAACGTGTGCCTGCCCGCGGAATCCGTCCCGGTCAGGTCCACTGCGAATGTCCCCGAGACCGGTACACCGGCATCGGTGACATACAGGTCGAGGGTCATCCGATCGGGCTCGTACGGGAATCGCACGAGCAGGCCCATCCGTGGGATGTCGGGCCGGTAGAACCGGTTGGACCGAAGCAGGTGGAGGTGCCGGCCGTCGACGGTAACGGGCTTGACGTAGTCCAGCCAGGCCGGCATCTGGATGCACAGGAACGGCGTCAGGCGGAGCGTGCGCGTGCTGAGCTGGAGCCCGAACCGCGGTCCGGCGCCCTTGGCCCAGACGACCCCAGCCTTACGGGCGATCCGGGCCGTTCCCGCCGGGATCTTGTAGGTGCCCGAGAAGTCGTCCCCGACGACGTCGACGGATTCGGTGACCGATACCTTCTTCTGACGGTCGAACTTGGAGGTGCCACGGGCCGTCATGTGATAGCTCAGGTCCGGGGCGTTGACGACAGCCCAGACCTTGTCCATGACCGCCTTGCCCGGGTCCGGGGTGGGCGACGGCGTGGGCACCGCGGTCGGCTGATCGACCGATGCGGCTCCGGCACTCGGAAGGCTCCCGAGGTTCGCGACCGGCTTGCTGGGTGACAGGGCCAACGCACCGATGCCGAGCGCGGCCACGCCGATGGCCACGACGGCGACGACGGCCGCCACGAACGGGCCGCGGGAGCGTGGCGGCCGGGGCGGGGCCGGGGCCGGTTCCGGACGTCCCCATTCGGTCCCGCGGTACTTCTCGGCGTAGGACATCGGCGGGTCGCCGGTCCCGTGCGGATCGGTCATCGCGATCCGGGGCCGACCTCGCGCTCGGACAGGCCCACGTAGCGCAGGCCGAGCTCGGCGTATTGGCCCGGATCCGGCGCGGACGGTGCGTCGAGCATGAGGTCCGTCCCCGACTGGGTCTTCGGGAAGGCCGTCACCTCGCGGATGTTCGTCTGCCGACTGAGGATCATCGCCCAGCGATCGATCCCGAGGGCGATCCCGCCGTGCGGCGGGGCGCCGTACTCGAACGCGTCGAGGACCGCCCCGAACTTGCCTCGCATCCCGTCGACGCTCTGGCCCTGGAGGGCGAAGCTCCGCTCGAGCAGGTCGCGCCGGTGGATCCGGACGCTCCCGCCGCCGAGCTCCCAGCCGTTCAGTGCGAGGTCGTACTGCATCGCCCGGGCACGCCCGGCCGGATCCCCAGGGGACCGCACCGCAAGGTCCCCGCTCGCTGTGTCAAGCAGCGCGAGGTCCTCCGGCAGCACGCCGCTGAAGGGGTTGTGGGTGGCGTCCCAGCGGCGGTGCTCGTCGTCCCACTGGTACATCGGGAAGCGGTGGACCCAGCAGTAGGCCAGCACGTCGGGATCGGTCAGACCGAGCCGCTCACCGAGGTGGACCCGCAGCCGTCCGAGGACATCGGCGGTGATCGCGGCGGTGTCGGCCACGATCAGGACGAGATCGCCCGGGCCGGCGCCCGCTTCGGTGGCGATGATCTTCAACCGGCGGTCGCCGACGAATTTGCCGATCGGCGACCGGACGCCGTCCTCGTCGACGGCGACGTGGACCAGACCCCGTGCTCCGAAACGTCGAGCCGTCTCGACGAGCTCGTCGATCTCACGCCGGGATGCCCCGGCGAGGCCAGGCGCGACGATGGCCTTCACCGACAGGCCCTCGGCGAGCGCTGTGTCGAAGACGGCGAACCCCGTCGACATCGGGTGGTCCGCGACATCGACCAACGCGGATCGGATGTCGACCAGCTCCATCCCGAACCTGAGGTCGGGCTTGTCGGTGCCGTACCGCTCGATCGCCTCGTCGTAGGTGAAGCGCGGGAACGGGACCTGGAGGATCGGCCGGTCGGGGACCGTCGAGCGGGAGACCTCGATCGCCATCGTCTCGACGAAGGCCATCACCGTCGCCTCGTCAACGAAGCTCATCTCAAGGTCGAGCTGGGTGAATTCCGGCTGGCGATCGCCGCGCATGTCCTCGTCTCGGAAGCACCGGGCGATCTGGTAGTAGCGATCGATCCCGGCCACCATCAGGAGCTGCTTCAGTTGCTGAGGGCTCTGGGGTAGGGCGTAGACCGTGCCCGGCTGGAGCCGGCTCGGGACGATGAAGTCTCGGGCGCCCTCAGGGGTGGACTTGATCAGGTCGGGCGTCTCGACCTCGATGAACCCGTGATCCTGATGGACCTCGTGGATCGCCCGGACGAGGCGCGACCGGAGGAGCAGGCGGCGCTGCATCGGCTCACGGCGGATGTCGAGGTAGCGGTACTTCAGCCGGAGCGCCTCGTCGACCGGGGCATCGGGCTCGTTGATATAGAACGGCGGAGTCTTCGCCTCGCTGAGGATCTCGACGGAGGTCGCCCGCAGCTCGATCTCGCCGGTCGGCAGGTCCAGGTTCTCCTTGCCGGCCATCCGCTTCGCCACGGTGCCTTCGACCATCACCACGAACTCGTTGCGGACCAGGCTGGCGCGCTCGTGGGCCTCCGGCGACTCGGTCGCATCGATCACGACCTGGGTCAGCCCGTGCCGGTCGCGCAGGTCGAGGAAGATCAACTGGCCGTGGTCACGCCGGCGGTGGACCCAGCCCGCGAGGCGGGCGGTGACTCCGACGTCGACCGGGCGAAGCTGCCCGCACGTATGGGAACGGTACGGCGTGGCGAGTGAGGGGGGCGCGGGATGGTCGTTCATGGCGGGCGTATCGTAGACGACGACCCCCACCGCCCGGCGGGGTGTCGATGTCGTGAGCCGGATCGACAAACCCTGGAGGCCTCCGATTGCTCGCTGAGCGACGCGTTCACGTCACCCTGCCCGTCGCCGATCTCGATCGGGCACGGGCCTTCTACGAAGACACCCTCGGCTTCACCCCGTACTCCGTCCAACCCACGGCGGTCCTGTATCGGGCCGGCGAAGGTACCCTGTTCGCCGCCTCGAAGGGCTCGGCTCTATCGACCGGGACGCACACCCAGATGGCGTTCACGACCGACGACCTGGAAGGCGAGGTGGCCGACGCCCGGGCACGCGGCATCGTGTTCGAGGAGTACGACTTCCCCGGCTTCAAGACCGTCGGCGGGATCGCCCCGGTCGGTCCGAACCGAGCGGCATGGTTCAAGGACAGCGAGGGCAACCTGATCGCGATCATCGAGTTCGCCGAT
>JADGQI010000119.1 GCA_017881905.1 Chloroflexota bacterium | reverse complement strand
TCTCGGAGGCGAGACGCTGGATGTGCCGGATCGCCACGTCGTCGGACAGTCCGTGCTCGAGACGGAGGCACAGGCTGACGAGATGGATCCAGACCGACTGGCTCGAGCGTCGCTCGGGGACGCCCGGGTGCTGGACGGCGTAGGGGTCGATCATCTGGAGGCCGCGCGCCGAGTACCGCAGGTCCGAGTACTGGCGCGCCGACGCTTCGCCGAACAGCGCCCAGCAGCCCGGCGAGGCGAGCATGTACTGATGCGTCGGGCCCGGCCCGTCGACCACGGGGACGAGGGCGCCGCAGCCCACGCACGGCTCGACGCGGTCCGACTCGTTCATTGCGGCATCTTGCCCGAGGTTAAGCCGACTTAGGGGTCCCGCAACCGTCCTGCAACCCGCCGTGTGGTGGACTGGTCCTCAGAGCGGCGCACCCGACAGGAAACGGTCCGCCGCAGCAACCGAGCCGCCCCGGCCACGGTGCTCAGGTGCTGTGATGGCTGGAGGCTCCCATGACTGCTCTCCCGAGAGGGCTGAGGATCTGCGAGGACTGCCGCGAGGTGCGTGGGCGGACGATCGACGACAAGCTGTCGGTCTGCCTGTGCCAGGGCGTCCGCTGTAACTGGTGCGGGATGACCCGACGCCGACCGATCAGCGACTACTACGACCCGGCCAGTGCTTCCTGGGTCAACGTCCCGTGGTTCGGACTCCAGGCGCATCGCTGCCCGGCTCCCGAAGAGTGGCGGGTCGGCGAGCACTACACCACGCTCCCCAAGGACGAGAGCTTCCAGGCCTACTCGTCCGCGATCACACGGATGACTCTCCTGTCGATGGGTTTCGAGCACGGAGACGAGTCCTAGGGTCCGATGCTCACCGTCGGACCCGTTCCCATCGGGCCGGTCGCTTGGAGGAGGCGACCGGCCCGACCCGTTCCCGGGCGGTTCGCGGCCTCGGCGACCTCACGGCCTCGGCCAGCGGGCACAGCCTCGGCCGACGTCACAGCGTCGGCAGCTCCTGGGCCAGGCTGACCGCGCCGGCGAACAGGTCGCCACGCTCGGCTACCCGGTCGACGACGTCGCGGATGGTCCAGCGATCGGGCCGAAGATCGGGGTCGTCGAGCTCATCCCAGGAGATCGGCGCCGAGACCGGGGCGCCGGCTGACGGACGGACGGCGTACGGCGCGACGAGCGTCTTGATCGACGCGTTCTGGGTGTAGTCGAGGCGTGCCTTGCCCTTGCGGTCGGCCTTCGACCACTCCCAGCTGACGAGGTCCGGCACGATCGCACCGACCGCCCGGCTAATCTGCTCGACCCAGGCGCTCGTCTCCTGGTACGTGTAGCTCCGGACGATCGGGATCCAGACCTGGATGCCGCGCTTGCCGGTGGTCTTCGGGCAGCCGATGACGCCGAGGTGGTCGAGCGCCGTCCGATAGAGCCTGGCCAGGACGAGCGTCTCTTCCCAGGTCGTCCGCTCGCCCGGATCGATGTCGATGAGCGCGAACGTGGGCTCCCACGGCCGGTCGATCCGGCTCGTCCACGGGTGGAACTCGAAGGCCGCCTGGTTGCCGAGGAAGGCGAGCGTCGCGACCCGGTCCGCCACGAGGTGCATGTTCGGGGCCCGGTGATCCTCGACCCCGGTCTCGCGCCATCTCGTCAGCCAGGCCGGGGCCGTCGGCGGGAGCTGCTTCTGCCAAAAGCTGGGCCCGCCGACCCCGTCGGGGAATCGCTGCATGTTGAGCGCCCGGTCACGGAGGTGCGGTAAGAGCGTGGGGGCGATCCTGACGCAGTACCGGATGAGCTCCCGCTTCGTGATCGGCGGGTCGTCCGGGTGGTCCGACGACGGCGGGAAGAGGACCTTGTCGAGGTTCGTCAGCTTCTGCTCGAACCCCCCGACCGACCACGTCCCCTCCTTCCCGAGCTCATCGAGTGCCGCGAGTTCGTCCTCCGTCGCCGGCGTGAAGGTGGGCGGGGTCGCCATCGGCCGAGGCGTCTTCGCCCCGGGTTCGTCCGTCGCGCGCTCGGACGTCCCGGGTGCCTTCTTCACCCGTGATGCGGCTCGGCGCATCGGTGGCGCTTCGTCGACGGACCCGCCCTTCACCCGTGATCCGGCTCGGCGCATCGGTGGCGCGTCGTCGACGGACCCGGCCTTCCCCCGTGATGCGGCTCGGTGCATCGATCGGGTCGACTACGTGGCGGCCGACGAGCCGGGCGATGAGCTGTCCGACGATCCGGCGCGCGAGGGGCCGGCGCCGAGCTCGGACTCGGCCGCACGCTCGGCTTCGGCGGTACGGACCGCCCGCTCGCGGCCCACGCTCATGGGGTCCCGGCCCGGCTCGATCCCCTTGTACGACGGCTGCCGGATGAGGCCGTCGCGGGTCCAGTTCGAGAACGCCGCACGGATCACGAGCTTCGGCTCAGCCCAGACAGCGGCGCGAAGGTCGCCTTTTCGCTCGGGGGCAGGGTCGAACGGGCTGGCCTCGACGCGGAGCCCGTCGAGCGACGCCCGAAGCTCGCGCCGGGTGCGGCCGTCGAACCCGCTGCCCACCCGGCCGGCATATCGCAGTAGCGCGTCATCGTAGTAGCCGACTAATACGGCACCAAGGTCCTTGGCGTTCCCCTCCCCTGGCAGGTAGCCGCCGACGACGAACTCCTGCTCGGGCCGGATCTTGAGCTTCAGCCAGGTCGACGACCGACGGTTCGGCTCGTAGGTGCTCCGTCGGTGCTTGGCGACCACCCCCTCGAGCCCCTGTGCTTCGGCGGCCTGGAGGAAGGCTCGTCCGGAGGCGTCCACGTGAGCCGCGTAGCGAACGCGGGGATGTTCGCGCAGGACGCGACGGAGCAGTCGCTTCCGCTCCTCGAGCGGCACCTTGAGCAACGACCACCCATCGAGATAGAGGAGGTCGAACGCCTGGTACGCGAGCGGCGCGGGTCGCGCACCGGGGGTGGCCTCCGATGCTTGGCGTCTCCGGGCCGTGCCATCCTCGTAGGTGACGCCGATCCGCTCCTGGAGCAGCCCGAAGTCGGGACGGCCGGCCTGGTCGAGCGCGACCACCTCCCCATCGACGATGGCCTCCTCGGCGTCGATCCAGTCGGGAGGCGTCAGCAGTCTCGGGAAGTACGTGGCGGCATCGTTGCCGTTGCGGGTGTGGAGCTTCACGACCCCGCCGCGGACGACCGCCTCCACGCGGTAGCCGTCCCACTTGATCTCGAACAGCCAGTCCGCGTCGTCGAACGGGTCGGTCGCGAGGGTCGCGAGCATCGGCTCGATGAACCCCGGCATCGGCGCGCGGACCGCCCGCGACAGGTCGATCGGCGGCTCCAACGTCGGTTCATCCGCGTGGAACCGTGGCGGCACACCCTCGGCGACCTCGACGTTCGTTCGACCCGTCTTGACCGACGCGAGATGGTCCTCTGCGTTCCAGCCGGCGACCGCTTCCGGGTCCTTCTTGTGGATAAGCAGCCAGGCCTCGGAATCGCCGCCGTCGGGCGGGCGGCCGGTCCGGACGATGGTGAATCGCCCATGCAGCTTCTGGCCATCGAGCCGGAACTTCAGCTCGCCGTCGTGGATCGCCCGGACCGCGTCGAGGGTCGGCGCCTCCGGCTCGTAAGTGCCCCAGTCCCAGACGATCGCGTCGCCGGCGCCGTACTCGCCGCGCGGGATGACGTCTTCGAAGTCGAAATAGTCGAGCGGGTGGTCCTCGACGTGGATCGCCATCCGGCGCTCGTCCGGGTCGAGCGTCGGGCCTTTTGGCACCGCCCAGCTGACGAGGACGCCGCCGATCTCGAGTCGAAGGTCGTAGTGGAGCCGCGTCGCCCGATGACGACCGACGACGAACCGCCCGCCCCGCCCGAGCGCCGCCGCCGGGAGCCCGCCGATGCGGCCATCAGCATCGCTCCGAGCACGATCCGCGGCGTCCCCCTCGATGCGCCGAGTCGCATCACCGGAGAGGGAGACCCTGGCCACGGTCGACGCGGCCTCGGGAGCAGCATCGAGGCCGGCCTCCGGGGCGACACCCGACGGCTCGGGCGTCTTCGCGAAGTCGCGCTTGCGGCGGTATTGCTCGAGTGGCATGCCGACCAGTGTGCCGCGCCGGCCACACGACGCGCCACCACGCGCGCCGCAGCGAGGCCGGTTACGTGCTCGTGCTTACGCGCTCTTTCGGCGGCGAGCCGGTCGCGCGTCCTCGGCTTCGGCGGCTGCGGCTGCGTCGGCCTTGGCGGCCGACTCCGCCTCGGCCTCGGCCTCGGCCGTCGCTGCCTTGGCCTTGCCGGACTTCGATCTCGCGGCGGTCACCTGCGTCGGAACGGTCGAGCCGCGGGCGTCGACCGCGGCCTTGACGCTCGCCTCGAGGGCAGCCATCAGGTCGACCAGGTTGGTCGGGGCCTCGGCCTCGGGCGGGGCCACGGTCTCCTCGCCGGCGATCTTCGCCTCGATGATCCGGTTCAGGGCCTGCCGGTACTCGTCGTGGTACTCCGACGGGTCGAATTCGCCGGTCATCGCGGCGATGAGCTGCTCGGCCATCTTCCGCTCGGCCGGCTTGATCTCGGGCGGTTCGGCCGGGAGGTCGAGCTCGCCGGTCGACCGGATCTCGTCGGGCCAGTGGAGCGTGGTCAGGACCATCGTGTCCGAGAACGGATCGATCGCGGCCAGCGCCTCGCGGTCCTTGATCACGACCTTGCAGATGGCGGTCAGGCCCTTGTCCCCGAGGACATCCTTGAGCAGGTAGAACGCCTTCCGCCCGACAGCCTCGGGCTCGAGATAGTAGGCCTGCTTGACGAAGCGGACGGCACCGTCGTCCGCCTTGCGCTCGGTGAACAGCTCGATCTCGATCGACCGCACGGTCTTGAGCGGGACCGACTCCAGGTCCTCGTCGGTCACCACAACGTACTGACCGGGTGCGTACTCGAACCCCTTGACCGTGTCGCCGCGGGAGATGACGTCATCGTCGACCGGGCAGTAGGTCTTCATCTGGATCCGACTCAGGTCCGTCTTGTGGAGCATGTTGAAGCTCACGCCCTTGGACTCCGTCGCAAGGTAAAGCTTCACCGGGATGGTCACCAGCCCGAACTGGATCGCCCCCCGCCACATCGCTCGCGCCACGATCTCACCCTCTGTGCGGACCGCGAGGGTAGCACGGGATCGCGCGAGCGCAAACCCGTGGCAACCCGTCCCTGCGCCCGGCTGAACAGCCGGTCAGCCGGCCCGGCGGAGCTCCGACTCGGCCTCGGCGACCCGCGCCAGGACGCCGTCCCGGAGCCGGTCGAGGCCGGCGCCGACGTCCCGTGAGCTGTTGCCGATCGAGGTCAGCGTGGCCTTGAGTCCCTTGATCAGCTCCAGCTGCTCGCGCACTCCGTCGAGCGCCGCCTTGACCGCCGGGGCGTCGACCTCGACCTCGCGGTCACGGGTGCTGACAAGGGCCAGCAGCCGGGCCAGCCGGATGGCCGCCTCGAACGAGGCGTGGTCCGGGGCGTCCGGGTCGACGACGCAATAGACGTCGCCCGCACGCAGGTCGAACGGAGCGATCCCGCTTGGGGCGTGGGCCGGGGTGAACACGACGACCCCCACCGCGGCGCCGCGGTTCGTCTTCGCCGCGCGGATCTCGTCACGCATCTCACGGACGGACTTCGAGCGGTCCTTCGCCTCGATGACCAGGCGCAGCTCCGTGCCGGCGGTGTGCGCCGGGTTCACCGTCAGGACGAAGTCCCCCTTCTTCGACCGGATGACGTCCCCGGTGGCCGTCCCGGTCCGCTCGACCAGGTCGCCCGGCCCACGGGCGATGTCGCCGAGCATCGCCTCGAGGAGATCCTCGAAGTCGGCGCCCTTGGCCGTGGACTTGGCCCGCTCGGCCCCACGAGCGCTGGCGGCCGCCTCGATGGCGGTGAGCCGGTCGTGCAGCTTGGTGAACCCGTCGGTCACCTCGGCCCGGAACTGGTGGAGCGGCGAGTTCATCCGGGTCGGGTCGAGGAGGACCGCGAGCCGCGACGCGTCGCCGTCGAAGTAGGTCCCGAGCAGCTCGCGCATCTTGCCGATCGCGCTGTCCCGCTTCGACTCGTCGAACAGGTCCGTGACGAACGCCTGGAGCCGACCGCGGTCGCCGAGGAAGGTCTCGAGCGTGCGCGGCAGCCGCCCGTCATCGTCGGCGAAGTTCTGGCGGAGAACGGTGTCGAGCGCGAGCGCCGCCCGATCGTTGGCCTGGGCGGTCCGGGCCAGCAGCCCGTCGAACTCGCGGCGCACGGCATCCACGTTGACGGTGACGCCGGCGTCCTGGAGGGCGACCAGCCCGATCCGCAATGCTCGCTCGACGAGCGCCGGCCGATCGTCCGCCGGACGCTCGGCGACGAACCCGGCCAGGCCAACGTCCACCAGGAGCAGGTGATCGACGACGATCCGCTCGCCGTCGAGGTGGACCTGGGTGGACGCGTCGAGGGCGCCCGCGGACGAGCCGTCGGGTGGGAACGGGATGACGGTCGCGTTCTTCATGGCCACAGCCTCCCCCTCCCTTGTGACAGCTAGCGTGTCATCCGCTCCGCCGCCCCCATCCGCGGCTCCGGGCTGACGGCTCCGATCCGACCCCGCTGCGCCATCCGGCGACATCGGCCACACTTGACCGCACCGGTCCGAGACGGACTCCTCAGGCCGTTGTCGCATAGCACCGGCATTCGGTCCCATGCGGCTCCCGACGGTGGTCATCCCGTTTGGGCGGACCTATCCTTGGCGCCCGGGAGCCCTCGTTCCCGCTTGGGAGTCCGCGCCAGACAGATGTCGACCCAACCGATCCTCGTCGTGATCGGGATCGCGATCGTCGTGAACCTGATCATCATGGGGGGCCTCATGGTGACGCTGATCCTGCGTCGCCGAAGCCGCCTCGCCACGCCCGATGGGATCGTCGAGACCACGACGTACCGGAATGACGCCATGACCACGACCAGACCGACCGCCACCAGCCCGATCTCGTTCATGGACGACGATCTCGACGACGAGTACGACCGAGCCAGCGAGGACCTTGACGAAGACGTGAGTGCGATCGAAAAAGACGAGCGACGATTCCGGCCGATGATGTCCGACGAGGGTGATCGCGTCGAGACGACCGTCGCGTCCTTTCTGACCGGTGGCTCGACCAACGCCGTGCCACCGAGCCCGGCGCCGGCTGCGCCCATCCCGCTTCCGACGCCGGCTGCGCCGGCGCCAGCTCCGCCCGTGCCGCCCGCGCCGCGCGCCGGGGCTCCGCGCCAGCCGGCCCCGGATCCGACCCGGCCCGTGGCCTCCGGCAGCTTGAGCTGGGATATCCGGATCCGCGAGGAGGATGCCCGGCTGAGCCGCTATCGCCGGCCCGTCTCGATCGTCCTGGTCGAGCTCGAAGGGATGGACCGTCTCGTGGAGCGGCTCGGAGCCGACGCCGCGGAGCGGATCGTCCCGCCCGTCGGCCAGACGCTGGCCCGCCAGGCCCGAGCGTCCGACCAGGTGACGCGGATCGGCTCGAGCCGGTTCGCGGTGCTGCTGCCCGAGACCGACGAGGTCCAGGCGATCAACTACGTCGAGCGCGTCCGCGCCGAGTGCGACCGCTGGCTGGCCGCCGGCGCGGTGTCGATGCGCCTGGCGATCGGCTGGGCGTCACCGGCGCCCGGCAGCGACCTGCGGACGGCGACGCGGATCGCCGAGGACCGGCTCAACGCCGACCGGCGGCGGTTGATCGAGCGGTTGGACATGGCGGTCGAGGCGT